>NZ_JAYGHP010000021.1 GCF_034932065.1 Crocosphaera sp. UHCC 0190 | reverse complement strand
CTTTGTTTCCCAAGAATTACGGGCAGCAGAAGATCCCGAATTTGAGACATTCTACACCAAGAATATCTTATTAAACGAAGGTCTAAGAGCTTGGATGGCTCCCCAAGACCAACCCCACCAGAACTTTATCTTCCCTGAAGAAGTTCTACCTCGTGGTAACGCTCTCTAAGGAAAAATTAGTGAGAAGGGTGGGTTATCTCATCCTTCTTAGTTCATGTAAATCCTTTGACATTCGCCCCGTTTATGGGGTTTCTTTTTAACTATTTTTATTATTCTAAACCTTGAGAGAATTATGTTTTTAAAGTTGGATAATTTAGGCGAAAAAACGATTAATAAAATTGCGGAAGTTGCCCTGTCAACTCAGTTAGAGCAGACGGAGAAATTAAGCGTTAATGTCAAAACAGACCCCAATTTATTGGCCCAAGGAATGTTAGAATCTTTGGTCATTGATTGTCAAGGATTGGTTGTGGAAAACTCCCTGAGAATGGAGACAATAAATATTACCCTTAATACCATTGCAGTGAGTCCTTTTAAAGCTTTGATGGGCAATATTCAATTAACCCAACCGAGCGAGGGAAAAGCTTGTATTCTGTTAACTGAAGTAGATATTACCAGAGCATTTGCTGCGGAAATTTTGAGAAAAAATCCCAAAAATACCCAAGTTATCCTTGATGAAAAAGTTGTTATGGTACATCTTCAACAGGTTAATTGTCGGTTATTAGAGACAGGAAAAATGCTGATTATAGCTAATGTTAAAGTTGAAAATACAGGAGAAAGTCGAGAAGTTAGCTTACAGATTACTCCCCGCATTTGTCAAGCAGGTAATGGGGTTATTATTGAAGACATTGAGTATTTTCAAGAACCTGAATTATCTTCTATTGTCTTGAATCCAATTTTAGAAGAAGCCAAAAATATTTTTAATCTTAAGAAGTTTAAAATTGAGGGATTTTCTCTGAAAATTCAAGAAGTTAATATTACAAAAGGATCTTTAAAATTACAAGCTGAAGCAGGAATGACACATTTTCCCAATTCTTAATAATGCAATTCATAACAGGAAAACACTTCTTAATTACTTTATCTATCTTGATAGTTCCCTTGGTTTATATTCTAAATATTATCAGGGAATCGGCCATCAATGGGTTAATGATTATGGGGCAGCTATTTGGTATGAAATTTTTTGGTGTTTATTCGCTTTTTATTTCTTTTTTCAGGCAAAGTTTATCAAATTAATTCCTATTTGTGTATTTATTATTACTTGTTTATTAGAAGTTTTACAACTTTGGAATCCCCCTTTACTTCTATTAATTCGTTCTCATATTTTGGGTAAATTATTACTAGGAACTACTTTTTCTTGGTGGGATTTTCCTCATTATTTGGTCGGATGTTTTTTGGGTTGGTTATGGTTAACAAGAATCCGCAGTAATTACTGGTAATTTTCCAGGATTTTCTGTTACCCAAGAAGCAAAATGTCTTGCCAATGGTGGAGCAAAAATTAGCGTGCTAGTAAACCCTGAAAATATATGTAATCCTTGAAACCCTTCAATTTGACCGACTAAAAAGTTAGAATCAGGGCAAAAAGCTACTAAACAATGATGTAATTTTCCTGGGATATTTTGTAAAGAGGGTAGAATTTTACCCACAGCTTGACGAATTCTTTTTTCACTGCTATTTCTATCAATATTAGCCTTGGTATCAGGACAAATTTGGCTAATTTGTCCCAAAGAAAAACTACCATCCATAAATTGAATTGCCCCAGGTTCCATCGTATCAGCTATAATATTAGAACTAGGATGATTCCACCATGATTGTTGCTCAACATCCCTAGATTTTTCTTCTAACATTAGTCTTTGTAAAGCAGATGGCATCACTAAAGTGCGAAGCTTAAGATCAAGAGGTGGGGTAACAATTGATTGAGAATGGGTGAAGTAAATATTAACATTAATACCAACCGTTTTCAGCAGAAGACGAGTTAATCCTCCCGCACAAACAACCGTGTTTTTGCTATAATGTTTTTCAGACAGAGTTTGAACTCCTTCAATCTTATCTTTTTGCCATAAAAATTGGCTGACTGTTTCATATTCAATCTCCCCACCTAATCTTAAAAATGCTTGCTGATAGGCGTTATTTGTTTTTTGAGGATTAATATGTCCATGGGGTAATTGAAGACAGCCAGATATAGCATTAGGGTTAAGTAAAGGCTCTTGTTCACAAGCTTCTTGTGGCGTTAAAAGTTGAGGTTTAATAGCAAATTTTTGATAAGTTTTAGCAATAGTTTCCGGCGTATCTTCTGAGGCAATGACTAACATCAAATCAAGTTCACGAAATTCTGTATTTGCTGCTAATTCTTCTGATAAATTTTGCTGAATTTCTCGTCCTTCTTTACATAATTCAATGGATAAATTATCGGTTGCTGACCAATAGGAAAGTCCGCCATAACTCAAGCGGGTAGCATTATCAAAATTTGGATCTTTTTCTAAGAGTAAAACCTTTAATCCTTTCTTAACTAACTCATAGCTTAGGGCGGAACCTGTAATACCACCACCAATCACAATCCAATCGTAAGTTTTCATATATTTTTCTAAATTTCTTGCCTTATTTTACCACTATCTTGATAAAATCTTAAAAGCCTTAATTGAAAAAAAACGTGCTTCCTCGACGCTATCATCGCATAAAACAAGTTCTCAATCAACGACAACCGGATTTAACTGTCTTAACAGAAGATGTTCATAAATCTCATAATTTATCTGCCATTATTCGTACCTGTGATGCTGTGGGAATTTTAGAGGTGCATACCCTGAATGTTATTGATGAATTCCCAGAAGTTTCTCTAGTAGCCAAAGGTAGTGATAAATGGATTTTTCTTAATCCTCATCCTGACATAAAAACGGCAATTAATCATCTTAAAAAACAAAATTTCAGGATTTATGCCGCTCATTTTAGCGAGCAATCTGTAGACTATCGGCAAATCGATTATACTCAACCGACAGCCATTTTATTAGGGGCAGAAAAATGGGGAGTGAGTCAAGAAGCTGCCCAATTAGCCGATGGACATATTATTATTCCCATGTTAGGAATGGTGCAATCTTTGAATGTTTCTGTTGCTGCTGCGGTTATTTTATTTGAAGCACAACGCCAAAGATTAGGGGCTAAAATGTATGATAATACCCGTCTTGCGCCTGAAACCTATCAGCGAATTTTATTTGAATGGAGTTATCCAGATATCGCGGCTAAGTATCAAGAAAAAGGGGAACCTTATCCCTCTTTAGGGGAAAATGGGCAAATTATTCAGTAAATTTGTGTTTTTTGTAGAGGCAATTCATGAATTGCCTCTACTTGGTACAATTGAGCAAACAAAAAAGGTGTCCTCAGAGTAGAGAACACCTTGACTTAGTTAAGGGTTAAAATTTATCCGTGAATAGCAGGAGCCGTTAAGGCAATAGGGGTTTGCGCTCCACTAGCTAAGTCTAAGGGGAAGTTGTGAGCATTGCGCTCGTGCATCACTTCCATCCCAATACCAGCACGGTTAAGAACATCGGCCCAGGTGCTAATGACACGACCTTGGGAGTCTAAGACTGACTGGTTAAAGTTAAACCCGTTGAGGTTAAAGGCCATGGTACTGACACCCATTGCGGTGAACCAGATACCAACCACTGGCCAAGCTCCTAAGAAGAAATGTAAGCTACGACTGTTATTAAAAGAGGCATATTGGAAGATTAAACGACCAAAGTAACCGTGAGCCGCCACAATATTATAGGTTTCTTCTTCTTGTCCGAACTTATAACCGTAGTTTTGGGATTCGGTTTCCGTTGTCTCACGCACCAAGCTAGAGGTGACTAAGCTACCGTGCATGGCAGAGAATAAGGAACCACCAAACACACCGGCCACACCCAACATATGGAAGGGGTGCATCAGGATATTATGTTCTGCTTGGAAGACAAACATGAAGTTAAAGGTTCCACTGATTCCTAAAGGCATACCATCAGAGAAAGAACCTTGTCCGATGGGATAGATGAGGAAAACAGCAGTCGCAGCAGAGACAGGTGCGCTATAAGCAACACAAATCCAAGGACGCATTCCTAAACGATAGGAAAGTTCCCATTGCCGTCCCATCCAGCAGAAAATGCCAATCAGGAAGTGGAAAACAACTAACTGATAAGGGCCGCCATTATAGAGCCATTCATCAAGAGAAGCTGCTTCCCAAATGGGATAGAAATGCAGTCCGATGGCGTTAGAAGAAGGAACAACGGCTCCAGAAATAATATTGTTTCCATAGAGCAGAGAACCGGCCACAGGCTCACGAATTCCATCAATATCAACGGGAGGCGCGGCGATGAAGGCAATGATGAAACAGATGGTGGCAGTCAGAATGGTGGGGATAAGAATAACGCCAAACCAGCCAATATAAAGGCGGTTATTGGTGCTAGTTACCCACTGACAAAACTGCTCCCATGGAGAAATATTTTGGCTTTGTATGGTAGTTGTCATTGGAAAATAATAACTAAATCACAACAATTTATCTGAGGAAAGATTGTAATAATTACTACCTTGCCTCATTATGTATTAAGTATATTTACATCTCTTGATTATGATCCACTGTTTTTAGTATATTTTTGTAAAAATCGAGTAAATTTTTGTCGTAAAATATTAAGTTAAATTAAATCAAGGTGAAGTTATATTAACAAGAGCGGGAATTTTTAAAATTTACAAATTGAATCAGGGTTAATCGGACAAGTTAAATTTTGCAGGGGATTATTAGAGAGGGTAAGATTGGTCAATTTCGTTAATAAGGCTAAAGATGAAACATCAATGATGTGGTTATGACTTAGTTCAATATATGATAAATTGTTGAGATAAGACAAGGGGGTAATATCCTTAATTTTATTGTTGGATAAGTAAACTTTTTCTAAGTTGCTTAGACTTGACAAAGGAGTAATGTCACTGATGTTATTTTTATCAAGAATTAATAAAGAGAGTTGGGGTAGCTGAGTAAGAAAACTAATATCGCTGATTTGATTATCAGGAGCAATTAATGTTTTGATATTTTCTAGTTTCCCTAATTCATCAATTTTTTCAATCTTATTATTGATCAGAGAAAGTCCTCTTAATTGATAAAGAGAAGATAGGGAAGACACTTGAGAGATTTTATTATTATCAAGAATCAAAACTTGTAAATTACTCAAGGATGATAAAGGTTTAAGGTTAGAAATTTGATTGAAAGGAAGATAGAGACGAGTCAGACTTCGTAAGGAAGAAAGCGGGGTTAAATTCCTGACTTTATTATTCCACATCCACAGGGTTTTTAAGTTATCCATTTTCGATAAAGCTGTTAGGTTACTAATTTGATTATTAGATAACTCTAACTTCTCTAAATTTGTTAAGGAAGCGATGGGAGTAATATCAGAGATTTGATTATCAGCTAAATATAAGGCTGTTAATTGCTTAAAAGAAGATAATGGAGTTAAATCTTTAATTGCCGTTCCCGATAAATCTAACTCTTTTTTTTGTGATAGGTAACGAGCAGATGTTTCACAATCAGGTTGTTTAGAATTTTCCAGTAAAATTGAAATAGTATATTGTGAGTCCTCTGATAAATGTGCTTTGTTTAAACATAATTCTGTAAAAGCAGTGGTTGCATTGACAGACGTAAAATTAAGTAGGGTTTCACTGATAATTAAGGAAAACAACAAACCGAATAAAAATTGAACGATTCGAGAGGAAAGAATAACCGTTTTTAAACGTGACATGAGACTGTCCTAATAACTAAGAGATAAACCGAGTCATGATTTTAAATTCTGATGACTTAATTTTTAGGTAAGTTGCAACAGTATTTTTACGAGTTTAGCAGATAAATTCAAAAAAATATAATAAATATTACGCAGTGATCTAGGTACTAAAAAATGTTGATCTTGATCACAACTTGGGAATATCTAGAAACTCAGAATCATTGATTTGAATACCATTAATAATATGTAAATCTTGTTGAGGATAAGGAATTTCAATATCATGTTCCTTAAATGCTTGCCAGATTTCACAAATCAAATTACTGCTTATTCGTTTACTAATTAAAGGATCATTGAGCCAAAATTTTAGTTCAAAATCAATACTAGAATCACCAAAACTAATGGCAAAAGCCACAGGATTGGGAATCTTTAAGATAGCAGAGTTATTATTAGCTACTTCTAGTAAAATATTGATAACTTTCTGAGGGTTACAATCATAATTTGCCCCAACAATTACCGAACTATAAACTAAATTATTGCTCCCTGTAAAAGTAGTGAAATTTTGAGTAAAAAAGAATTGATTGGGAATAATTTTTTCGGAATTATCTCGTATAACTTGAACGGTTGTTGCTCTTACTCCTAATTTTTTTACTTGACTCATTTCATTGTCTATGCTAATAATATCATCTGGTTTTAAAGCTCCTTCAAAGAGTAGCCAGATCCCACTTACAAAGTTGCTAATCACTTCTTTTAAACCAAAACCAATACCAACCGATAAACCACCAGTAATAGCAGCAATAGCTGTACCACTAACCCCAACATAGCCAAAAATTATAACAACGCCTAGTGTAATTAAAAAGTAGCGAAGAATCAGAGAAATTGCTTGAGATGTTCTTTTATTTTTGCGAATATCTAATGGGAAAAAATAGAGTAATAATTTTTCTAAAAGAGAGCAACCAATAACCCAAAAATATAATCCCCCAACGATAACAAAAATAGATTCTAGAGTAATTGAATCACCAAATAGTTGAACAAAAGAAACTCGTAAAAGATTTTCTAAATCAGTAAAAAGATTGATGACTTTAGCAATAATCAAAATAGCAAATAACGGTGCAAAAAGATGATGATGATAGTATTGAACTGCCGACCGATTAAAGGAAGAATATAAAGAAATCAAAAAAATACGATAGAAACAATAAAGCCATAAAAGTTTAATACTATCTTGAAAATAACCCGTAAACCATCCTTGTTGTACAAAAATAATTTGTAGTAAACTAACTATTATCAAACAAAACAATGGTGGAAATATATAATAAAGTACAGCTGCCCCATACTGTTGCCAATAAATTCGTTTATCTTTTTTGCAAAATTCAGTAAGTTGGGGAAATAGTTGGCTAAACTGACTCCACACCCAGTGAGAAACTATCCACGTGATAAAAATTGATATAGCGATCGCCAAGAGTTGGACTTGAACAGCAGGACGTTGTAAAATAATCGTAATTCTCAACCATTCTTCCCAAAAATAACTAGCATCAAGCACAAGATTATTCCTCATAAATTACCACAATTATAATTAATTAAATTGATTATTGATCACCTGAGTAATCTGTAAAGCTGCCTCCTCAGCCGTAATTTCCCCCCCTAATACTTTATGATAAATAATATCACCATATTCTAAAAAAGCTTGATTTTTATCTATTTGATCCAGAGAAACTATAACCCCTGTTTGAGATTGTTCTACCAAAACTGCTTGCATCGGAAACAAACGAAAATCAACCGTAACATTTTTATTAACAGGAATCAAAAAAGGAACTTCTACCTGAACCTTTTGTTGAGATTGAGCATTACTCAAAAACTGAGCAAGTTTTAAGGACAATTGATGTTGATTAGCACTAGAAGCGCGATTAAAAATAAAGCCTACTGTCCATAAAGGAGGGGTTGCAGCTTGATTTTCTCGGCCTGGTAATAGAGTAACCCCTAACTTATTATTACCCAAAGCTTCCGTCAGGCTAGGAAGCCAGTCAGATAAACAAGTGATATAACTTAACTTCTCTTCTACAAAGCTTTTTTGTAACGTTTCTGCATCTTCAATCAGAAAAAAATTCGGTTCATTGCCAGCATTTCTCAACCATTGTATCCATTGCACCCAACCTTCATTTTTTGCCAGAGCAATGTTACCTGATTCATCAAATAACTTACCACCAAAAGCCCCTGTTCCCCAAAAAGCCTCACGAAAACTAGAATGTAGTCCTACGGAATATCCACGACGGGCCTGACTAATTAAATCATCTAAAGTTTTTGGGGTTTCCTGTATTTTACTTTTATTGTAACAGAGAACTTGGGTCGCTAAATTAACAGGTAAAGCGTAAAGATAACTCTGATAACTCACTTGTTTTAGGGTTTCTGGCCGAAACTGCGATAAATCTAAATTATCTTGATCAAGACGTTTTAAGTATCCTGAACGAATCAATAACGGTAGTTGTTTTCTTAATAGAGAAATTGCAAAAAGATTGGGCCCTGCCCCTCTAGAAATTTGTTGATTTAACTTAAATAAAGTTTCATCTGATGGCACAAATTCTATGACTATTTTAACCCTAGGATTCAGTTTCATGAAATCCTGAACACTATCAGTAACAATTCTTTGAAATTGTGCGCTTTGCTCTTTAGTTAGTCCCAAGGGAATTTCTACCCATTCTAAAATCTCTCCCTGAAGCATTGATTTTTGCGGCTCAATATCTATTCTTTCCTGGGGTTGACTACTACAACCATAAAGGAATAAAAGTATAATTAAAAGTATTTTCAGTAAACTTTTGAAAATCATGTTTAATGATTATGGATTGAAGTCTCTAATCAATTTTAACTCATCATTAGAAAGTGGTTCAGAAAAAAACTCAATATTAAAACACTGACAAGCTGCTTCTGTTAAAGTAGCGATCGCAGTTTCTAAAAAAGTTGGATCATCCAGACTACCGCTAAATTGAGGTTTAGGGGCAATTTCACTAAATACAGTCTTAAATAAGTTAGGATCGGTAGCTAATTGTATAGATCCTTGTTGCAAAATGCCTTTACCACTACATCGTAAGGCACTACCAATAAATTTATTACCCCAACTATCCACGAGATCAGCATTCGTCGCTGTGCCAAAACAACTAGCATTATGAATATAGCCCCGTCCTGCTTTACCATAAAATAAATCTAAACCAAAAGTCCGCCAACCTTGAATCAGAAACTCACAAAGATATTGATAGATTTCTGAGCGTTTCCCCTTAATATTACTCGTAATAATGCTATAACATAAATCTCCGCTATGTAGAACCCCTCTACCTCCTGTCGGACGATAAACTAGGTCAATGGGTTGATTTTGCCATTGTAAAGTGTCCCAGTGTGAGGGATAAGTACGTTGTAGGGAACCGAGAGAAATGGTAACGGGATCAAAACGATAAAAACGCAAGGTTGGGGGATGATTTTCTTTTAGATGTTGTTGCAATAACCAAGCATCAATAGCCATCTGAAGCTGTCCAGAAGCCACCATTAAGGGAATAAAACGCCAAGGAATGGGATTATTGGTTGTCATAGAAAAATTAGGTTACAATTGACATACGTTATCGGTGTAGAGATGCTTATAATGAATTTATAAAATAGATAGAAAGTACAATAAGCAACAACAATCATGACGAATTACATTTCTGATTATTATACATGGACAAAAGAACAAGTAGAACTATTGAAATTAAAACGATTTGAACAAGTTGATAATGCACGTTATCAGTAAAGTTAAGTTACGAGAATTTTGGGAACGTCACCCAGATGGTTAAATATCAGCCAAAACCAATTAAAACCAAACAAGATTATGAACAATTTTTAGGCATTATTGAGGAGATGATGTCACGGACTCTAACTAAGGATGAAGATATATTATTTGAGTTATTAGTATTATTAATTGAAGCTTATGAACAACAATATTATCCGATAAATAAAACAAATCTTACCGCTACTTTAGAATCATTAATTCATGAATTCGATGTTAATTATGAGAGTATTATTGATATTTTTGGAGATATTAAGACCCTAGAAGCAATTATGACAGAAAAACAAGAAATTAGTCCATCTCAAGCGGAGTCTTTGGCTGAGTTTTTTAATCATTTGAGTCCAAAACTCGCTTTAACTTCTCATAACTTTACTCAAATCAAAGTATAAGGTAGCTATACTAAAATAAAAGCATTCAAAGTGAACAAAAAAGAAACTAAAACCTAATTAATGACATATTCAACCACAAAAGTTCAAGTTATTGGTGGCGGTTTAGCAGGAACCGAAGCCGCTTGGCAAGTCGCTCAAGCTGGTATACCCGTGATATTACACGAAATGCGCCCCCTTCGTACCAGTCCCGCTCATCATAGCGAAGAATTAGGCGAATTAGTTTGTAGCAACTCCTTTGGGGCTATGTCAAGCGATCGGGCTGCTGGCCTTCTCCATGAAGAATTACGCCGTCTCGGTTCCATTATAATCCAAACTGCCGATCAACACGCCGTCCCTGCTGGCGGTGCCTTAGCCGTTGATAGAGGCATCTTTAGCCATCAATTAACCCAAACCTTAGCTAATCATCCCCTCATTGAACTAAAACGCTCAGAAATTACCGAAATTCCCCCAGAAGGCATCATCATTTTAGCCACTGGCCCCCTCACCACTCCCTCCCTAGCGGAAGACTTACAACGGTTCACAGGGATGGAATATATGAGCTTTTTTGACGCAGCAAGCCCTATAATCGTCGGAGAAACCATAAATCAAGACATCGCCTTTTTAGCTTCCCGTTATGATAAAGGTGACGCTGCCTATCTTAACTGTCCCCTCAACAAAGACCAATATTTACAGTTTCGAGAAGCCTTATGTCAAGCAGAACAAGCTGAATTAAAGGATTTTGAGCGAGAAACAGCCAAATTTTTTGAAGGATGTCTCCCTATCGAGGAATTAGCTAAACGGGGAGAAGAAACCATGCGTTATGGCCCCCTGAAACCCGTTGGCCTCTTTGATGCACGTTTAGGGGACTTTCGGGAACCAGAAAACAAAGAAAAACGCCCCTACGCGGTGGTACAGCTACGCCAAGAAGATAAACAGGGGCAATTATGGAATATGGTCGGATTTCAGACTAATTTGAAGTGGGGAGAACAAAAAAGGGTATTTAGGCTCATTCCTGGTTTAGAAAACGCTGAATTTGTCCGTATGGGAGTAATGCACCGTAATACTTTCATTAACTCACCGCAGTTACTTGATCCTACTTTACAGTTTAAAACCCGTCCGACGCTTTTGGCCGCAGGTCAATTAATTGGGACAGAAGGATATACCGCAGCAACCGCAGGAGGTTGGTTAGCGGGGACAAATGCAGCGCGACTGATGTTAGGGTTAGAGACAGTAACTCTCCCTGAAAGTATGATGATGGGGGCGTTATTTGAGTTTATTAGTAGTGCATCTCCGAAACATTTTCAACCTATGCCCCCAAATTTTGGCATTTTACCGGAATTACCTGTGAGAATTCGCAATAAACGGGAAAGATACGGGAAATATCGTGATCGGGCTTTAGCTGATTTGAATGAATGGCAATTACAATTAAATTGTAAGCAAAACAATCTAGTTATTTTGTAATAAATTAAGGGCGAATACCATTCGCCCCTACAGGTTCAAAAATTAACTTTTTACCAGGAGATATTAACATGGTGGCAGCAAAAGAACATTATTATATGACTCCCGAAGAATATCTAGAATGGGAGGAAAAACAACCCCTTAAATATGAATATATGGATGGGGAAGTTTATGCGATGACAGGGGGAACACTTCCTCATGCTGAACTTGCTTTTAATTTTGCTTCTGCTTTAAGAAACCATCTACGGGTAAAAGGATGTAAAATATTAATTTCTGATGCTAAAGTACAAGTATCAGAAAAAGGCCCCTATCATTATCCTGATGTTATCGTGAGTTGTGATGAACGGGATAAAAAAGCGATGAAATTTCTTCAATATCCTTGTTTAATTGTTGAAGTTCTTTCTCCGAGTACAGAAGGATTTGATCGAGGTAAAAAATTTCGTAATTATCGTAAAATTGAAACCTTAAAAGAATATGTTTTAGTGAGTTCAGAACAGAAATTAATTGAATGTTTTCTGATTAATGATCAGGGAATTTGGGAGTTATACAGTTTTGCTGAAAATGATGAATTAAGATTAACTTCAGTTGATTTTAATTGTCCCATTGAATTGATTTATGAGGACGTTCTTTTAATAGATGAAACTCAAGTTGAGTAGGCCGATGCACCGCCGACCTTACTGTAATAACCTAATTAATAAAAGGAGATAATAATGCCTTCACCTTTTCCTGGAATGAACCCTTATTTAGAAAGTCCTCAATTTTGGTCACAAGTTCATAATCGTTTAATTGTGGCGATCGCCGATGAAATAAATCCTCAAATTCGTCCTAAATATCCTATGGAAATTGAACAGAGAGTATATACAGAAACAGACAATGGTAATAATTTTGAGTTAGTTGGTATTCCTGATAATGTTGTTTTCAAACCTTCACAAAATCTTTAGGGAATAAAAGCGATTGCTCTTGGATAGAATAGAAGACGTAGAGGAATTCAATCACACTATCTAAATGAGACACACCATTGCGTGGTTAACTTGTAGTTTAACAACAGTTTCAGCCATCGTCGCACCAGCTTGGGCCCTAGACACCTCAGTGGGAGAAGCAGGAATTTATGCCGATCGCCTACATCAAGAACCTTATAATTTAACGGGGCGTAAAATCGCTATTGGCCAAGTCGAAATTGGCAGGCCTGGACAATTCGGCTTTGATAAAATAGCCGCCTGGAACCCCGTCTTTAAGTTAGCAGGAGTCTATTATCAAGATCGGGCTGTCAAAGCTAACGGCAACCTAGATAACCACGCAGCTATGGTAGCAACCGTCATGGTGAGTCGAGATAAACGCATCCCAGGAGTGGCCCCAGATGCTAGACTCTACTCCTCAGCAGTGGGGGCCCTCAAGGGAGGGGGACAACCTCAAGAATGTATCGCAAGTCAATATATTGCCCAACGAAATAGCGGCGATGTGCGGGCTATTAACTTCAGTTTTGGGGAATCTTTGGAACGGGATAACCGAGAAGGGGCTAAACTCGATGGCAACGCCTTATTAACCCAGTGTATCGACTGGTCATCACGAGAACATGATGTCCTCTACGTCATTGCCGGAAACCAGGGAAAAGGTGGTATTCCCATTCCTACCGACCATTATAATGGCATTACTACCGCCTACACGGCCAAACGCAATGGCCAATATACAAAAGTCGATTTTGCCAATATTAGCGCACTTCCCGTCGGCATTGGCCGCAGTTTGATTAAACGGGAAATTAATGCAGGCCCCAGACGGGCCATTAATTTAGTCGCCCCTGGTAATAAAGTCGCCTTATATGACTTAGCTGGCAAAATTAATGAAGTCAGTGGCACCAGTTTTGCTGCCCCCCATATCACCGCATCTGTGGCTTTATTACAAGAATTCGGCGATCGCCAATTAAGAGAAAAACAACCTAATTGGAGTCTCGACTCCCGTCGTCACGAAGTCAGCAAAGTTGTCTTACTCAATTCAGCCGATAAACTACAAGATCAAGGAGATGGGCTATTATTGGGCATGATGCGGACAGTTTTTAGTAAAGGCAACAAAACCTGGTTACAATCCGATGCTTATAATAATCCGGCTGTTCCTGTTGATATGGAAATGGGTATTGGACATCTTAATGTGTTTCGCGCCTATCAACAGTTTAGTGCGGGTCAGTGGAAACCGAAAACCGTTGTTCCAGGAATGGGTTGGGATTACAATACCGTTACCAAAGATAATCATCAAGATTACGTCATCGGACAACCTTTGCACCAAGGCAGTTATGTTTCTATTACCCTAGTTTGGGATCGCTTAGTGGAACTTAACGACAAAAACAATAACAAACAATATGATATCGGAGAAACCTTTAAAGATCGTGGGTTAAATAATCTTGATGTTTATTTAATGCCGACTGATGGCAAAAATACCGCCCAAAGTACCTGCGCTTCCATTAGTAAAGTTGATAGTACAGAACATATTTTCTGTGCTGTGCCAACTACAGGGAATTATAAAGTGCGGGTACAGTACACACAGCAGATTAATGAACCGAGTCAACCCTATGCCCTAGCATGGTGGACAGTGGCTAAATAGCTCAAATTGCTTAATTACAAAGTCTTGGCACTTAGGGTGTAATCCCCTGTCTTAGCGTTGTAAGAAGCGGCCATGACTAAATAATCCATGGCCGCTTCTGGGGTGAAAACGAGACGGGAGTTAGAGCCTTCCCCTCCATCATCATTGCGTGCAATGAGTTCTCCCGTTTTAGCATTTAGCAAATATAAAAAGGCATCAAATTTTGAAGACATTAAGTTAAGTTCGATGCTTTGTCCAGGGACTAAATTTTGAGACATCAAAGAGTAGCCATCGGCATAATAACCTGTGGCAGAACGGGTTTGCCATTCCATAAGATTAACATTATCAGTTTTGGCTAGCTTGGTATCGATGGTTTGATTGGCTGAGATGTCGGTGCTATCAAACAAGAAACCTGTATTGGTAGTTAAACTATAATTGACTCCATCAGAACCAATCACCCTGACACCATAGTTAATGCCCTCAACCGCTGTAAAATCTAGAATTTGATTATTGCTACTTAAGAGAATTTCTCCCGTATTTCGATTCAAGAGTTGGACGAGGCCTGATGATGAGCCACTATCTAAGGTCAGATGGATATCTTGTCCTGAGTTGACATCAGATAACAGATAGTTATCCATTAGTTGAGTCTGAATCACAGGATGATTGCTGTCATCAGTTTTATCCCAACCACCGGAGAGAGTGGCGTTAGAATCAACGCTTAAGCTATAGTCTCCAGTCTCCCCTGATTTATTAGAGGTGACTCTCACAATATAATCAACTCCTATGGCTGTTTTAAAAGAAACCAATGAATTTGTCGTGCTTTCGGCATCCTTGCTGTTATTGTCGTTATAGGCAATTTGTTTTCCTGTTTTTGCGTCAAGCACTTGTAGATAAGTATTAAATTGCGAAGAAGCTAAGCGGATATTGACAGTTTGAAAAGGAGATAAATCCGTTAGATGGTAGTCATCAGCATAGCGTCCAGAGCGTAAATTATTGAGCTTATCTGTAGTTGTTAAACTGCTTGTAATGGTTTTATCATTTAATCCTAGGGTTAGTTCTCCCAAGGTTGTTCCTAGTTCATAGCTTCCCGTGGTTGATGTTCCATTGGAGGTGACGCGAACTAAATACTGTATGGTATCTTGGGCTGTAAAGGTGAGTTGAGCATTAGAAATTCCCGTCAGAGAATTAGAGGAATAGTTAGCAATTACTTCTTGATTCTGACGGTTCACCAGTTGCAAAGATGCTCCAAATCCTAAACTATCTAAGTTTAAGGTCACAGCTTGATTTTTGCCGAAACCAGTTAAAATATATTCATCCTGATACCGTGTTTGATAGGTGTTATCATTGCTGTCTAAACTTCCCATTTCTTGATCGCTAAACACTAAGGGAGTTACGGTATTCTGAACCCCGGTAATGGGTTCTGTACTACTATCAAGAGCCTGAATTAAATCATCTGTTTGGGAAAGGGGAGAGGTGCTAGATTCTTGATTTGTTGTTGTTTCTAGGGTGTTTTCACTACTGAATGTTTGTAGGGTTTGACTGACTTCGGATAACTGTGTTTCTAAATTCGTTCCTAGGGAAGATGATTGCTCCGTTGGGTTTTGGGAAGTCAGCAAAAATCCAGATTCTCCTGAATGATTGGGAAAAGGTGAATCAAACGAGTTGTAATTGAACAGGTTAGGGGTTTCATTGACTGTCGGCATGATTAATTTCCTCCGAAGGTTAAGGTCACTTCATTAATTCTTAACTTATTTAATATATATTGTTTACAATTATGTCAAAAAAAGCATCCGTGATCTTGACGATTTTTGCCATTTTCTTTACTGAAAATTGATAATTTTAACGCTTAATCAAATCTCATGAATATTCACTTGTATCAAGAAAATGCTTAGGTAAAAAGACAACATTTATCAAGATAAAGTAAAATCTAGTATCAAATAACTAAGTATATATATGGGGGGAAATACTCAGAGCTAAGGGTAGGATTAAGGATGAATTTCACCCTAAACCCTATCCTTTGTGTACCCTGATATTTTTCTTTAACCGAATAGTAAGCTGTTGTACATTTAAACTGCGTATTGTTTAACTTCATAAAAAAGGCTGTAATCCACTCCCCTTTTGCTTTTTTCTTTTTGCCTTGCTAATACGCATTTTTAATGGGTATTAGCCTATGGCACCACAAAGTTTATCAGTTTGTGGATTTTGGGAATATTATTGACAGATACCTTATAGATTAAGAACGGCTTGATTATCAATTAAAGCTGGAGTTCCATCAGCTTTAATTGCACTAAATTGTTGAAAATATTGACGAATTGGAGGCGGGAAATCAGGAAAGTCAAATAACCCATCCCCTGCGGCAACATCTGACCAAAAATCTCGCAGAAAAGGGGCTAATTTTTCCGCCTCTTCCACAGAAACTTTTAGGGGAGATGCCGTTAGTAACTTTACCATAAAAGGAAAAGAGCGATCGCCTAACCATTGACGAGAAATTGCCCCCAAATTTTCCCATCCTGGCACACTGTCAACCCGATGGGAAGTCACATTAAGAGTTAAAGAACTGTGAGGTGGTCGTTTGACCTCAATAATACGATAGGGGTGAGGATAACTTACCAATGATCCTGTCGTAATTTCATAAATTCCCTGATCATAGGCTACATCTTGAACGTGCAAATGACCAGTAAAAATTAATTGACAATGGGCAGACCTTAACATTTTTAGCAATAATGGAGCATTATCGAGCATATACCTTTGACCTAATTCGTGGTGAGTTTGTCCAGGTAAATGCTCAATGACATTATGATGAATCATCACCAATAATAATTGATCTTTGACTTGAGGCAATAATTCCTCTAACCAAGTTAATTGTGCTTCATCCAAACAACCTAACTGTTTTCCTTCCCCATTAAATTGATTAGAATTGAGGGCAATAATTCTCACCCCTGGCAGAATTTCTTGGCTATAATATAAGTGGTCTTCCCCATAACCACAGTGACGGTAATAACTAGGAAACTCCTGAAAACCGATAGTGCGTTCCGTGGGAGAAAGACTAGGGATATCATGATTACCAGGAACCACATACACTGGAAAGGGTAAAGACTGAAGACGTTTTTGTAACCAGTTGTGGTTATCGGGTTCCCCATCCTGAGTTAAGTCTCCTGGTAAGAGCAGAAAATCTAAGTTAAGCTGTTCTAGGTGATTTAACACCCTTTCTAACGCAAGAATACTAACTTCGACTAAATGGAAGCGGTGGGGATGATTCCAGATGGTGTGGGGAACCGCTACGTGGGGATCACTGATGATAGCAAATCGAAAATTAATCACAAAGGGTTACTCACTAAATCCTATCTTAATTATTAAACATAAACAGGAGAGATTGATCTTGGCAAGAGTTCGTGTCCGTCAACACGTTAACCCCTTGAGTCGTAAATACCATCTACCTTTGACCATACCTGATTGGGGACAAATTTATCCTTGTTTACAGCAACCTCTTCATTTAGACATTGGCTGTGGGAGAGGTAAATTTTTGTTAAAGATGGCCTCTCTTTATCCTGAGATTAATTTTTTGGGGGTGGAAATTCGAGAACCTTTGGTGATAGAAGCGAATGAACAACGCGATCGCTTGGGATTGTCTAACCTTCATTTTCTATTTTGTCAGATTAATCTCTCTATTGAACCTTTATTACAATCCTTTCCACCTGGGATATTACAATGGGTCAGTATTCAATTTCCCGATCCTTGGTTGAAAACCAGTCATAAAAAAAGACGAGTTGTTCAACCCAGTTTAGTTCAGGCGATCGCTGATTATTTAGCTGATAATGGCACAATTTTTTTACAATCAGATGTTGAAGAAGTCGCAAAAGAAATGGCCGAGCATTTTTTAGTTAATTCTTGTGTTGAACAACAGCATCAAGAGACTTGGTTAGAAGAAAATCCGTTTCTGATTAAGACAGAAAGAGAAATTGCCACCCTTAATAAACCTGAACCTATTTATCGAATTTTGTTAAGAAAAAAAGTTTTTTGTCAGGGGAATTCATGAATTACCTCCAGAGTTAACTATCGACAGGGTAAGGCAAATTCCCTAATTAAGAGGTAAGATCGAGAAAGACAATTATTTTGTGAATATTTCATAATGCTTAAATCTTTTTCTCAATTGATCTTACCTATCATTGTTGGTCTTGCTGTAGTTGGTATGATAGGAACTGTTTATTTAACCCAAACAACAGGTGAACAAAAAACAGTGAATAACTTAGCCAATTCTACTATTTTAGCTAGTAATTGGGACAGCATTAATGAGTCATACAATGGTAATAAAGAAATGACCGTTTATCGTAGTCCTTCTTGTGGTTGTTGTGGTCTTTGGGTAGAACACGCTGAAAAACATGGGTTTAAAATTAAGGATATTAAAACAGATGATATGGCAAGTATTAAACAGAAATATCAGATTACTTCTGATTTAGAATCTTGTCATACTGCTATTATTGATGGCTATGTGATGGAAGGTCATATTCCTGCTGATGATATTAAACAGTTTCTCACAGAAAAACCGAATATGATTGGCTTATCTGTCCCTGGAATGCCATTAGGAACCCCTGGAATGGAAGCAGGAGAAAAAAAACAACCTTTTGCTGTTTTTGCCTTCAATAAAACAGGTGCAATAGAGGTGTTTCAAGAATACCAGAATTACTAAAAAAATATTTTAGAGATGCTAAATATAGCATCTCGTTAGTTTAACTCAAGGAAAATTAATCATGAGAAATATTAATCTCTATCAAATGAATCGCCGTCAGTTTATCATTATAGGCACAGCTACTGCGGGAATTGCTTTAGCATCTCATCAAATTTTTCAAAGAATTAAATCCGATCAATTTCCTGTAATAAAAACAAACGATTCTTTAGATTCACAGAAATTAATTGTTAGTAAAAATGGCTTATTGGAAACTACCCTAGAAGCTAATTATCAAACAATTAATTTAGGAGGCAATAATGCTTATTTATTAACTTATAATCGACAAATACCAGGGCCTCGCTTAGAAGCGAGACTAGGGGATAAAGTGCGTATTCATTTTGTTAATAATCTTTCTCAACCCACCAATTTACATTATCATGGATTACATATTCCCCCAACAGGAAAAGGGGATAACGTTTTTCTGCATATTAAACCAAAAGAAAAAATTACTTATGAATTTGATATTTCTCCTAATCAATCACCTGGAATTGCTTGGTATCATCCCCACTTACATGAGTTAACAGCAGAACAAGTATCAGGAGGATTAGCAGGTTTATTTGTCATTCGAGGACAATTAGATGAAATCCCAGAAATTAAGGCAGCAAAAGAAGAATTTTTAGTTCTACAAGATTTTGCATTAGATGACGAAGGAAATCTATTTCCATCAAATCAAATGCCTTTAATGATGGGACGAGAAGGAAATATCATTACAGTTAATGGTCAAATTAATCCTTCATTCTCTATTTCTAAAAATGGCTTATTAAGGTTACGCATTCTTAATGCTTCTTCCTCTCGATTTTATCAATTATTTTTAGAGAGTCATCCTTTTTATCTGATTGCTAATGATGGTGCAAGTTTAGAGAAACCTGTGGAATTATCAGAATTATTATTAACCCCAGGTGAACGGGTTGAACTATTAATTAAAGGCGATCAAATCCCTGGTCAATATGTCTTACGCAGTCTACCTTATAATCGAGGTTCAATGGGTATGATGGGAGGAATGGGAAGAATGATGGGCAATAGAAGCGGTCACTTTTCTAATAATCAAAAACCGATAATTTTAGCAACAATTAATTATAATTCATCAGTTAATCTGATAAATTTACCGACTCAATTAATACCAATTTCTTCCCTACCAGGACCCCAAAAAGTAAGACGATTTGAACTCAATCATGGGATGTTTCCTGGGATGGGAATGGCATTTTTAATTAATGGAGAACCTTATCAAGAAAATTACATTCAAACTCAAGTAACTGTAAATACGGTTGAAGATTGGGAATTAATTAATACAGGAGTTATGGATCATCCTTTTCATGTTCATATTAATAAATTTCAAATCCTTAGTCGCAATGGGATTCCTGAACCTTATAAGACTTGGAAAGATACAGTTTTAGTACGTCGAGGAGAAACTGTACGCATTAGAATTGCTTTTAAAGATTTTATAGGAAAAACAGCTTATCATTGTCATATTTTAGATCATGAAGATTTAGGAATGATGGGTAATTTAGAAATAAAATCAAGTTAATTTAATTCTGGTAATCTTATGGTTTTTTTGATATAATTAAAAATACAAAAAATTAAACGATATTGACTTAACAACTAATGATAAAATCAGCTAAAGAAGTCATCGAATCCATTTATCAAGCGATTAATAACCGAGATATTGAGAAAGCAATAAAATGGGTAGATAATGATTGTATTTATCAAGATGTTAACTTTTCTCAAGCTTTTGAAGGTAAAGAATCGGTTAAAAATCTCTTTAAAGAATCTTGCGAAAATGTGCCTGATGATTTTAAGTTTGTGATTGATGAAATTACCACAGAAGATCCTTTAAAAGTTGGGGTATTATGGCACGTTGAATTAGATAATATTCCTATACCTAATGGGAGGGGTGTTAGCTTTTATCGTATTTCTGAAACCACAGGAAAACTTATTTTTGCCAGAGATATTGTCGAACCCCCGCTTAAACCGGGTAAATTATCATTTTTTATTATTCGTTTAGTTACTCCCTTAATTAGAAGGTTTCTTAAACAAGATTCTACAACAGAAAAAAGACAACCAATACTTTCAATTTTTTTCTGGTTACTTTCAGGAACTTACATTTATATTTTACTCTGTTCTGCTCCTAATTATATCTTACCTGGGGAACCTTTTTGGGCAGTTCAACCAGAAACTATTAAAGAAGTGATTAATGAATCTATCAATTTTTTCTTTATTTTACCCCTCTTAAATATAGCAGGAATTCATCTCATGGAATCTCCTATTGTTCATCCAATAATAGAAGCACAATTTAACTTTGCCGAAGCTTGGATATTTATGTTTCTTCCTTTATTATTGGCAGATAAAAGAGTCAGAAAATTCCCAAAAGTTGCACTTTGGACTGTTGCAATGTTTCTCACAAATGTCTTTCTTTCTCCCTATATGGCTTTTCGGTTTAATCAACCGATTCCCCAAGCAATAGAAGACCATAAAAAGGGACTTTTAGACCGTTTATTTGGTTGGATAGGGTTAATAATTGGTATAATAGCTATTGTATGGATATTTATTGGTCGTCCAGAATTTGGAGATTTAGCCCAAAGATTACAATATTTTATCACACAATTAAATAGTAGTCGTGTCGTGATTGCTTTTTCCGTAGATTTAGTCTTATTTGCCATCTTTCAAATGATATTAATGGGGGCAGTTATACCCCCTAATAGTCAACAGCGTCGGTTAAGATTTATTCCCTTCTTTGGCCTTGCTTTCTGGTTAATCATTTAAGGGTAATTAACGAATAAATATCAACTATCAACCATTACCCCGAAGCCTCCCCCTCCAGGAGTTTCTATGATAAAAGTATCATCAGATTCCACTTCTACCGTTGCGGTACTTTCTACAATTTCTTCTGTTCCATTATGACGTTTAACCCAATTTTTGCCAACTTTTCCAGGTTCCCCTCCTGCTAACCCAAAAGGAGGAATTATGCGATGTCCAGAGAGAATATTGGCTGTCATGGGTTCTAAAAATTTAATTTTTCTAATAACACCATTTCCCCCAGAATATCGACCCTTTCCCCCACTATTTTCACGAATTTTAAATTCTTCAACTAACACCGGATAACGAAATTCTAACACTTCTGGATCAGTTAATCGAGAGTTAGTCATGTGAGTATGAACTGCATCAGTTCCATTAAAGTTAATTCCTGCACCCGAACCCCCACAAATTGTCTCATAATATTGATATTTTTCGTTACCAAAAGTGAAATTATTCATGGTTCCTTGAGACGCTGCTAAAACTGCTAATGCACCATATAAAGCATCAACAATAACCTGGGATGTTTCCACATTTCCTGCTACAACAGCAGCCGGATATTTAGGGTTAAGCATACAGCCTTCAGGAATGATTAAATGAAGGGGCTTAAGACATCCTGCATTGAGAGGAATATTATCATCAACTAAGGTACGAAAGACATATAAAACAGCCGCTTGTGTAACTGCTTTAGGGGCATTAAAGTTACTGTTGAGTTGGGGAGAAGTTCCTGTAAAATCAATGGTTGCACTGCGGTTTTGACTATCAATAGTCACTTTGACTTTGATAATTGAACCCTGATCCATTGTATAAGTAAATTCCCCATCTGTTAACACATCAATAGCTTTTCTGACACATTCTTCTGCATTATCTTGAACAAAATTCATATAAGCTTGAACAGTTTCTAAACCGTAGTTTAAAACCATTTTATGCAGTTCTTGTACCCCTTTTTCATTGGCAGCAATTTGTGCCTGAAAATCAGCAATATTTTGTTCTGTATTTCTTGCTGGATAAGGATTATTCGCTAAAACTTCCCTTAATTCTTGTTCTCTAAACTGTCCTTTTTTAACCAATAAAAAGTTATCAAATAAGATACCTTCTTCTAAAATTGAGGTAGAATGAGGAGGCATAGAACCTGGGGTGATTCCTCCAATATCAGCCTGATGTCCGCGAGAAGCAACATAGAATAAAATGCTTTGTTTTGCTTCATCAAAAACTGGAGTAATAGCGGTTACATCAGGTAAGTGAGTTCCCCCATTGTAAGGATTATTGGATAGATAAACGTCCCCTGGTTGTAAGCTATTTCCCTTATCTTGAATGAGACTTTTAATGCTTTCACTCATACTCCCTAAATGGACAGGAATATGAGGTGCATTTGCCACTAATAAGCCTTGTTGATCGAAGATAGCACAGGAAAAATCAAGGCGTTCTTTGATATTAACAGAAGATGCTGTATTTTGTAGAGTAATCCCCATTTGTTCGGCAATAAACTGATAGAGATTTTTGAAGATTTCGAGATAAATGGGGTCTGGTTTAGATAAGTTGTACATTTTCTGGTTATGAAATTCGATGATGATATTTAGTTAATAGCACTTAGCAGTTATATTCAACTATAATTATAGTAACTTTTTCTACAATTAATCAGATTGTTACTAACAGGCTGTCGAAAATGACAAAGCAAAATTTTATATCCGATAACGCTAGTATGACAGAATTACAAGAACAAGTTATTGAGGAAATTAAACAAACTCCCCAGGAATATTTACCTAATTTATTACAAATAATTCGCTTATTTCGTGAGAGTGTGACATTGAAATCAGCAGAAGAAAGCTTTCATCAGGGATGGCAAGAAGCGATGACAGATAATACTTTGCCTGTGTCTCAACTTTGGGATGATATTGATGCAGAATGAATCAAATAAAATTGAGATCAAAGTAACACCTGAATTTAGGCGAAATTTACGGACTCTAGCTAAACGATACCGTAATATTCGCTCTGATATCCAGTCAATTATTGACCAGCTGCAAGCAGGTAAAATTGTTGGAGATCAAATTTCAGGTATTCCTTACACAGTATTTAAGGTTAGAATTAAAAATAGTAATATTCAAAAGGGTAAAAGTGGCGGTTATCGTTTCATTTATTACCTCAAAACTTCAACCAAGATTGTTTTAGTTACTATTTATTCAAAGTCAGATCAAGGAGATATTACAGCCAATACCATTAAGAAAATTTTAGATAGTTTTAAAGCTTAAAATGTTGGGTTTTGTTCCTCAACCCAACCTACGAAATTGTCGGTGCAGCCGAACTCGCAAAGCGGGATCGCACTAATCCTTAATGCCAAATTTATCGTACAACATTTTTCTCAACACATTGCTACCACGTTCTACAAACTCATCTTCAGTTTCAAGTTCTGACGGCTCACCGATACGATCACTAAATTCAGATATAAACTCTTTATCTCGAACTAAATTAGAAACTTTCTCTGCAAATTCTTGCTTTTTATCAACTCGAACTGAAAAGGGTGTCAAGAGGTCACTAACTACTGACTTGAGAGAAGTTTCAATGCTTGAAAGAGATACATTAGATCCTGGTAAATCTGTGGTAGGTGACTCCTCTGCTTTATCCATAAACTCTTGAAAACTACTCATAATTCTTCCTTATTATTTCTTTCTATTTTGCCATTGTCTATAAAAAGCTCGAAGTAGTTCATTAAATGCTTTAATAACTACTTCAATGATTTGACGTTTTGTTTTTTCATCTAAGCGGTTCCATAGTTGTAGAAACCAGAATGCTAATCCAAATAACCAATCAGTTATCATTGCTTATTTTGTAAACAGCCTTCTTTATCGTAAAAGATCTAGCGTTTTATGTCAATAAATCAAATGATTATAATCAGTTAATCTTGCTTTCCAGTTAGGTTTAACCAGAATAAAGTTATGCTGGACTATCCATAATTTGAATAATTTCTACAGAAACTAATTCAATAATATACTTCATAGAATTCTTACAACTTTTTTTGATATAATTGGATGAGTTTTACTCCAGACTTCAAGAATGAATCTTAATCAACTAATCCCCTCTTTAGAAAAATTATCACCTCAAGATAAACTAAAAGCAATTCAGTTTTTAGCTAAACAGTTAGAACAAGATGATGAGCAAAACTTATCTTCTTTAACAGAGAATAAAACCTATGAGGTTTGGTCCCCTTATGATGCTTTTTCAGCAGAAGCTGTCTTAACGGAAATGTTAGAAAAACATTCTCAAGGGTTAAATAAAGATTCTAATCATGATTAAAAGGCAGTTTAAATACAATCAAAGAATCAATCAAAAGGGAGAAACTGCTTTCATTCCTTATTTACCCTTGCTATTAATCTATAATGACGTTTCTCTAAATACAGGAGGATTATTAGATACAGGTGCAAGTGTTAATGTTCTTCCTCATGAGATAGGATTAGAATTAGGATTAAATTGGGATGAACATAATACTGAGGTTATCTTAACCGGAAATTTAGCTCAATTTCAAGCTAAAGGTGTGATTTTATCAGCACAAATTGAAGGATTTGATTCAGTAACTTTGGTTTTTGCATGGACTCAAGCTCAAAACATTCCTTTATTATTAGGAAGAGTGAATTTTTTTCAGGCATTTGATGTCTGTTTTTATGGTTCTCAGCTTATCTTTGAAGTTGCGTTGTCATCAACAAAATTTAAGCTTCAATAACCAAATGGTTATACTCAGTTAATCTCGCATTCCAATTAGGTTCAACCATAATAGTGCTAATTTTTTCAACAATAATTGCTGGGCCTTTAATTATATCGTTAGGTTGTAAATCTTCCCGTTTATAAATTGGGGTGTCTTGCCATTTATTTTCACTAAATACTTGTACAGTTTCTATCGGATTAGGTAACTCATCTAAAGAACGAATACGAGTCATTAAAGGTTCTTCTGGAGTCTCCATCATTTGAATTATTTCTATAGAAACTGATTCAACTATAAGCATTTTTTGAGGTTGAATGAAACCATATCTTAATTGATGTTCTTTTTCAAATTCTTGCTGCATTATAGCAATATTATCAGTAAAATCAACGAATAATGTTGAGTCAGTTCCTTGATATTTTAAACTGACTTTTGGTACAACTTTTTCCCCTTTGATAGACTCATGTAAATCAAGTTCATTTCTTGCTTGATTTTCTAGCTTATTGATGATTTGTTTTAATTCGGTAATTAAGTCTTGATTTAAGGGTTTTTCGATGGCACTTTCTTTAATTACTCGAATATCCCCTAAACCCATTCCATAAGCACTTAATGCCCCTGCATAGGGATGCAAAAACACCCTTTTTATTCCCAATGTATCCGCAATTAAACAAGCAACTTGACCCCCTGCACCTCCGAAAGTACATAAGGCATAATGATTCACATCATAACCCCGTTGTAAGCTAATTTTCTTAATAGCATTAGCCATATTTTCGACAGCTATTCTAATAAATCCTGCGGCGATTATTTCAGGACTATTTTGATAACTTGTTGCTTTTTTAATCTCTTGAGAAAGTTCTACAAATTTTTGATTAACTACCTCTTTATCTAACGGTAAATTGCCATCTTTTCCGAAAATATGGGGGAAATATTGAGGACGAATTTTACCTAACATGACATTCGCATCTGTTACTGTTAATGGGCCACCGCGACGGTAACAAGCGGGGCCAGGGTTAGCACCTGCGGAGTTTGGCCCTACTTTAAAACTGGCTCCATCAAAGCATAAAATTGAACCACCACCAGCCGCAACGGTGTGAATACTTAATACAGGAACTCGCATTCTTGCGCCAGCGATTTCATTATCTAATTGTCGCTCATATTCACCTTTAAAATGAGCTACATCAGTGCTAGTTCCCCCCATATCAAAGGTTATAATTTGTTTAAAACCTGCTCTTAAACTGGTTTGGACTGCCCCAACTATTCCCCCTGCTGGCCCCGATAAAATACTATCTTTTCCTTGGAATTTATGAGCATCAATTAACCCCCCATCTGATTTCATAAACATCAATTTTGTGTTTGGTAACTGTGCCGAAACTTGGTCAACATACCGTCTTAAAATTGGGGATAAATAAGCATCAACTACAGTAGTATCTCCTCTAGGAACCAGTTTCATTAAGGGACTAACTTGATGAGAGATTGAGATTTGAGTAAAGCCAATTCTTTGAGCAATTTCAGCGACTTGATTTTCATGTTTTGGGTAGCGGTAACTGTGCATCAAAACAATAGCACAACTTCTTACACCTTGATTATAAATAGTTTGTAAATCTTCTCTAGCTTGGTCTAAATTAACAGGGATTAATTCATTACCATGAGTATCATATCTTTCTTCTACTTCAATGACTGACTCATACAACATTGAGGGTAAAATGATCTGACGAGCGAAAATATTAGGACGATTTTGATAACCAATTCTCAGGGCATCTTTAAATCCTTTGGTTATTAATAAAACAGTGCGATCGCCTTTTCTTTCTAATAGGGCATTTGTGGCAACAGTTGTTCCCATTTTTACCACTTCTATCTTCTCTGTAGGAATGGGTTGATTACTAGAAATACCTAAGATGTCTCTGATTCCTTGAATAACAGCATCTTGATAGCGTTCAGGATTTTCTGAGAGTAATTTATAGACAATTATACATTGTTGTTTAGGAAGGTTAACGATTAAAAATCTTTCTGGTTGTTGGGATAATTTATTGATGATTTCTGAATCATTGACAACGGCAACTATGTCCGTAAAAGTTCCACCCCGATCCACAAAAAATTTTAGCATTTTTGAATAGCATTTATTGTCTTATCTTATACTATATAATTTTATCCTATCAGTAGCAATAGGAATTTCCCGATTATTTTCTCGATAATCTTCTTTCACTAACTCCCAAGCAATTTTTAATTCTTCTAAAGCTTCTTGAGGCGTATCTCCAAAAGCGGAAATGTTAGGCATTTCTTGAAAATGGGCTAACCAATCTCCTTGTTCATCTACATATAAATTAATCACAAAACCGTCAAAATTATAATTTTCTAAAGACATTTTTATGCTTCCTGCTGATAATTAATAAATTGTTGAATTTGATAAGTGCTTAAACAAAATTAATTACACGGTGGGGATTGCCCAACAAAAGGCTAAAACTCCTATTCAGAGGTTATTGTGGGCAATTCCCACCCTACGTTAATGATAGTTGCTTTTTATGCCATAAGACAAAATTCTTCAATGGTAATTTTTGCTTCCCCATGATCAGGTATCCAAATAACCCATTCTCTCTCTGAATTTTGACACAATAAGATTGCTTCATCGTAACAAAAATCTGTCAAAGGATTAAACAAACTAACCCACATATTTGCTTCTAATTTAGGCGGGTTTTTTGTATTATTTAAAAAGGGAGAACACCAACGCACCCTATTATTACCCGTAACTGTCTTAACTTCTACCATATCACCCTCCTTCTCAACCGATAAAATAAGTTTGTAGTGAAGGCTTTAGCCTTAAAAGGCTGACTACCAACCTCGTAGATACAGAAAACAAAAATAGTTTCTGTATCTAAAGTTACAAAAAATTAGATAAAAAAGTCAAGTCAACGTTTCATAACTTAATCATGTCGACTTGAGTTTCCAATTGTTTAGCCAAAATTTATTGAAATCGCGTCAATTGCACCCGATAACGTTCTTTTTTAGTAACGGCGACTTCTCCCACCTCTAAGCGTCCCTTTCCCCGCACTGTGATTAAATCTCCCTGTTGCACATTGTAACTCGCTTGAGTAATGTCCTTCCAATTTACCCGCACATCTCCCGAACTGATCGCATCAGCCATTTTACTACGAGACATCCCAAACCCCGCAGAAGCGATCGCATCTAAACGCATAGATGCTTCAACCGTTGTCATTTCCTTGGTTTTGGGGGGACGAATTTTCAACTCACTCAGTTCAATCGGTTGAGTCTTCACAGGAACCGATCGCACTTGATTTAAGCTAGTTTCCAGGAATTCCACCAATTCGGGGACAACGATCACCTGTCCTCCCCGTTCCCCCAAAACAATAATATCCCCAATTTTTTCCCTAACAATACCTGTGCCTAAAATCGCCCCTAAGAAGTCTCGATGGGTTGCGGGGTCAAAAAGAAAGTTTCCCGCGATATCCAGGGCAGCTAGGGGAATTTGAGACTGTTCTAGGGGGATTTCAGGGCGGGCTATACCTATGCGCTGCCTTTCTGCTTGAGGATAACCTCCCCAGACCAAGATTTCCACCTCACTCAATTTTTTGAAGGCATTTTGCACTTCTGCAACAACAGGAGGGGACAAAAAATCACTAACCACCACTTCCCAAGTTTTGATAGCTGTTTCTGCTTTATCAATAATTTGGGCCATTTCTTCGCGGTTTTCGATTCCTTTGAGGAGTGTTTCTCTTGGCAACATTATTAAGTCTAAAATTAAACAGCAGGTTGACTGTAACCTTGGAGGTTTTCGGGGTTTAAAGGACGAAGAATTCCCGTTGCTTTGTTTTTAATGCTGGTTGTTCCTTGTACTACGATAATATATTTTCCCTCATCAAGACGATTTCTGTAGGGTAAAGCGTCTCCACTATCCAGGGATAACCCGGCAGTACCCCCAACAAAAAAGCTGCCCATTGCCCCACCAATGGCACCAGCAACGCCCCCTAAAATATGATTAAAGGGTTCGACTGCCCAATCAAAACTATTGACTCCTGTAATCAAATCAAAGGTATAGCCGCCAATAAATCCGAAGGGAACGAGCCAGTATGCCATTAAGATAGCGCGTTTTTTGGCTTGTTGTCCGGGGTCAATGAATCCGAATTCATCGGCGTTTTTGTATCCTTTTCCTAAGATACTAATTTGATTAGTGGGAATGCCAGCTTTTTCTAAGGCAGTATAAGCTTCTTCTGCTTGAATGCGATCGCTGACAACAGCTATAAGATAATCCATAAGATAATTTAGATGATCAATGTCTATCGTTTATTGTGACATTTTTCTTGTCCAAATTGGTAGGTGATCGCTAATTCTATTTTCATCTTATTGTATAGGCTGACATCTGTAGGGGTCAACGGCCGTTGACCCCTAGATAAGATAATGTGAGATAAACTAAAAAATAAATCTTTATTAGTGGATTATTTTATGGCATCTTTAACCCAAACTTCTCTTACCTTAGATGAGTTTCTTTCCTCTCCCTTAGCAAATGAAAATTACGAATTTTTTGATGGAGAATTAATTCAAAAAATGTCACCCAAACGCTCTCATTCCCGTGTTCAAGGTAAATTATTGTTGCTTCTCGAAAATTGGAGTCAAAATAAAGGAGAAGTTGGCATAGAATGGGCTATTTGTTTAAAACGAAATGGAAAAGATTGGTGTCCTATTCCTGATTTATTATATGTATCTTTTGAGAAATTAGGAGATATTATTTTAGAAGATGATGCTTGTCCCATTCCTCCTGATTTAGCTATTGAAGTTATTTCTCCTGGTCAATCTTTTAGTGAGCTTAGTGAGAAAGCAGAAGCTTATTTAAAAGCAGGGGTTGATCGGGTTTGGTTAATTGATATACAAGTTAAAAAAATTACTATTTTTTATCCTGACTCACCTCCACAAACAAAACAAAGTAATGATAGTTTAGGGGATGATTTATTACCTAATTTAAGTTTAACACCTCAAGAGATTTTTGAAAAAGCAGGTTTAATTTAATTATATTTGTCTCGAAAAATCAAATCGCTAAGTTTCTAATATTTTCTTGATATCAAAACTTATATTAGTAGTGTTTCTATTTTTAGGAATTTGACGGCGAATAGTATATATAGGAATTTCAAATCCATTATCTTCATTTCTTCTCATTTTAACTCCTTCTAATCTTGCTGGTTGTGTAGTTATTCTTGCTTTACTATCTTGTTTCGTATCGGTGCAAAATAATAGATACTTATAATTTGGTGTTATTTTAGATCCTTTTAGATAAAAACTGTTTAAAATATTGATCAGATAATCAACAAATAATTGAGAATTTTGATATTGTACCAAATAACTGATAGGTTGAGGTCGATCAGATTTAAGTTCACAGAAAAAAATGTAATCTTTGTTTTCTATTTCAGTAAAGATTATACCATCACATACTTTATTGATATTAGGTTCTCCACTATTAAAACAATTGAAGATAACCCTATTTTTAACCTTTACATCGAGGGTAAAACCATAAGTTTTTTCTGATGAAAATCCATTTATTTCCACTTTTCTGAGTTTTGCATCCTGTTGAGTTTCCTTGATAATTATACTATTGTTTTTGGGATCATGAGAGTTGATAGAAAGCTTATATTGAGGTTCAATTATTTTTTCAAGTGACTGAATAATCATAAGTATTATATTTATATATCTCTGTTATCTATTACCTTGTCATACACCTCGTCATAAAAATCAGTCATGTTGATAATTTCGTCATCAAATGTTGGAACTTCGATTCCTAATGGGGTAATATTAGCAAGATTAAGTGTATGATTTTCTGCAATATAAACTCTAACTTTATCAGGATCTAAAATATCTTGCTCAGTATAATTATATTGTTCCATTAACTTAGATTTATTGTCAAAGTCATTATTTAAGACAATCAAGTTATTGAGTTCTTTAATTAAGTAATCACTATGGGTTGTCATCAATAATTTTAGACCACATTTGGTTAATCTTGTAAAGAGTTTAGCCAATTTTCTTTGGTTTTCTGGATGTAAATTAAGTTCGGGTTCATCAATGATTAAAATGTCTCCTGGTTTAGCAAGATGTTTAAGATAAAAATATAAATTAACGAGAGATTTAACGGTTGAAGATGCTGAATATAAAGGGATTTCTTGCTGTTTATTATCTTCTGTAAACGTAAAAGACATAGAGTAATCTGTTACACTGTAATCACCTCCTATTATATCTGTTAATAACTTTATTATTTCTGGATTATTTTTAGCCAATTCTCCTGTTCTTTTACTAATTGTATCTAAATCTCTAACAAAATTAATTTCGTCTTGAATAGGTTGAGAATATCTAGAAATTTGATTAATTAATCTAAAAACAACATTTATCTTTTCATCGGAAGTAAGCGAATTAATATTTTTTATCCTTTTCATTTCCTCAAAAATCATATTGTTCTGAGCATCAAGCTCTTTATAAAATAAAGAAACTCCTGTCCTTTCAGAAGTAATAATAAACGTACTAGGAAAATATTGGGAAAAAAATAGATCACGCAGTTGTGAACGGATAAAACTTTTATTCAGTGCAATATCTCGTTCATCTATTGTCTCAGATGCAGAAAATAAAATTTCTAAAATATCATTTTCTTGAAGCTGCATTGATAGTTCAAATGACTCTGGCGATAGATTAATATTAATATTAGTATTATCAGTATAGATTTGTTGATAGCCATTTATTTTAAATATCAATGACACATTAGATAATAATCTTCTGTCAATATTAAAAATAGAATTTAATTTTTCTGAATATAATTGAGCATAATCATTTATAGCACAAATTACTTGTTCATAATAATTTGATAACTCAAGTCTTAAAAATCCATCTTCAAAAAGTTTATTGAGTTTATTTTCTATACCTATATCAAACTTCTTCTTAAAATCCATTCTAGATTTCCAAGCCGTAAAAAATCCATAAATAGCATAATTAACATAAGTTTTCCCTGTATTATTTTTACCGCAGATAATGGTTAAGTCTCCTAACTCAATTTCTGCTTGTTTTATATAACCTAAATTAGATATTTCAAACTTCATATTCCACCACTATAAATACAATGACTTGATTATAACAAGTAGTGTCAATTCATGAATTGACACTACAGAGGTAAATTGCACAAAAAAAAGAGCATCTACCTAAAATTGTCAATAGATGCTCTAAAAAGCAGTAAAAAACCTATACTAACCCATCTTCTTGTAACCAACGGACAGCATCTTTAGCATGATAAGTTAAGATTAAATCAGCCCCGGCCCGTTTAAAACTGGTTAAAGTTTCTAAGGTAACTTTTTTCTCATCTATCCAACCATTTAAGGCCGCAGCTTTCACCATTGAATACTCTCCAGAAACATTATAAGCAGCCACAGGAAGATCCGTCATTTCCTTGACCCGCCAAATAATATCCATGTAAGATAAAGCAGGTTTAACCATCAACATATCCGCCCCTTCAGAGATGTCTAAATCAACCTCTTTTAACGCTTCTCTGGCATTTCCAGGGTCCATTTGATAGGTACGGCGATCGCCAAATTGAGGAGAAGAATCCGCAGCATCTCGAAATGGCCCATAATAAGCTGAGGCATATTTAGCAGCATAAGAAAGAATCGGAATATCTTCAAATCCCCACTCATCTAAACCTTCACGAATGGCCTGTACAAATCCATCCATCATACCCGATGGAGCAATTATATCAGCCCCGGCATTCGCTTGAGAAACAGCCGTTTTTTTCAACAATTCTAAGGTAGGATCATTAAGTACCCGTCCCGTCAAGTCACCTGTTTCTAAATAGCCACAGTGACCATGACTCGTGTACTCACATAAACAAGTATCCACGATCACTACTAAATCGGGAACCGCTTGTTTCACCGCAGTTGCAGCCTTTTGTACAATCCCATGATCATGCCAGGCCCCTGTTGCTTCAATATCCTTATCTTCAGGAATACCAAACAGAATAATGGCAGGAATACCTAGATCATAGACTTCTTTAGCCTCATCTACAATCTTATCAACCGATAGCTGATAAACCCCAGGCATAGACTTCACCTCTTTGGCTACACTGTTGCCAGGAACCGCAAATAAAGGGTAGATTAGATCATTAGGGGTCAGGATAGTTTCGCGCACCATGCGACGTAATTGGGGATTTTGGCGCAAACGACGAGGACGATTAATGGGAAACATAAGCATCAATACATAACGACTAGCTTAATTAGTGTACGGCGATCGCTTTCTCCCCACCCCAAAATTTGATCAATCCTCAATGATTTGTAACGTTGCCAAAACTTGAAATGACGTTTATAATATAAATAGAACACAAGGGGCCGCAACGGCTTCGACAGGTTGGCGAAAGCTAATTCGTGATTCAGGTCGAGAGTGAGTCTCCTCTCGAAAATCAAAGGCTCAAACAAAAAAGTAACTGCGAACAACATCGTAAACTTCAAGCGCGTGGCAGTAGCTGCCTAAAAAACTCTTTCTTAGAGTGCGCTTACTTCTAATGTGACTCCGTTAAGTATTAGAGGTAACCCCCAACGGATGCACTTACTAGCTACCTCTGGTTGGCTATTAAGTAAAGACTTTACTAGAGAATCCCACCGTTCGGGATAAGGAACGGTTCCCGTCTTGAGGATTAGAAAGACTAAACCTGTGAATGAGCGGGAAGTCAATACCCAGTCTGGACAGCAGTTCGACTCTGCTCGGCTCCATTATACTATGAATCCCCTAAAATCCCCGTCAGAGGCTATCGCCTGGATAACGGGGATTTTACTGTCGTTATGTTAATATTTTAAGGATTAAGAGCAATTAGGGGCAAGTATGAACCCATTGCCCCTAATTTAACTTACCTTTGACTCTGCTGATTTGCTTGTTGTGCTTCTGACTGCACACATTCTAAAACCCTTACCATAACAGAGGTAGTATAGTCGCGGGTTGCTTTGCTATCAGGGGCAAACTTCATTCCCTTTTCTCCTATCGGTGAGGCAATGCCACAGTATCCTGACATTTGAGTAATGGTACCTTCGGCCCAATTATTGGAAATATCAGAAAAGGCCACGGGTTCTTGAGTTTGTGGCAGTTCTTCGGGAAGATTAAGCTTATTTCTCAGATGAATAGCCATACGACGCATGGTATCAACTAACTCAGCACGAGTAATGGATTCAGTTGGCTGCAAGGTATTGTTAGGATTACCAATGTTCAGAAAATTCGACTGGGCCCATTTTATCTTCTTGGCACTCCAACGGGAACCATCCACGTCTTTGAAGGCAATCACATCCCGTTGAGGGGAAGCTTCTAAATCTACTTTATACACTGTGCCAATGGCATCAACGGCCATGGAGATTAATTGTTCACGGGTGACAGCTTGTTCAGGACGGAAGGTGTTATCGTCAAAGCCAGATACTAAGCCTATTTGTACTGCTTTTTCAATCTGAGGTTGATAGATGTTGCTACTAATATCAACGAAACTAGGACTGGCATTGTTGGTAGCGACAGGGGTTGCTGTTGCGGGAGGATTTTCCGGCATTGCACCCCCACCCGCGATCGCCGCCTGAGAACCGCTAAAATAGAAGTGGCCCAGTATCTTATCTTGATAAGTCCGTTTGGTAAATTTCCAGCCTGAATAGAGTTGCACTTTCATAAATCCAGAAGCCAGACCTTTGGTACTACCTAAGACAATTTCGCTGTAGTTGCCACTTCTGGGAGTCCCCACTAAGACTAATTCTCCATCACGGGGAACTAAACGCAATAAATAATCTAAACCTAAGTCGTTACCATCAACACGAATAGAATAGCCATTACTGTCCGTTGAGCGTCGGCAGATTCCTGTAAAGTCAAATTTGAGCAGTAAGGGGTCAACTAACACGGGACTGGCACCATTTTCAGCCCAACAAGCTTGTTTCCCTGGGATTTGTTCGATGACTAAAAGGTCATATTTCCCTTCTCCATAGGGTCTGGCAATGGCAATGACTTGACTTTGCTCGACCTCAGTTTCGCTAAAAGTAGAGGCTTTAACAGGAGTATTAAAAGGAATTAGACTGCTTAAGGTGACAGTCGCTAGAGTGGCTAATTTTAAAGGTAGGGTAGATATTTTCATGGCTTGAAGTATAAGGTTATCCTTTTGGGTTTATTGAATAATAGCGAAAGATTATCGCAGTGATCGAGTTCTTTTGACCAATTCAAGAGAAGTCGAGTTCCACTCTCTCTAGAACTACCACAAAGTTAACAAATTTTTGGGCGATGAGGGTGACGCTTAATTGATTGACTTTTTTTGTAATATATTTGTATTTTTTATCTTCCAAAATTTTGCCTAATTTGAAAAATGTTGTATTTTTTGCTACCAAAGTCAGAAAAAATGTATTAAATATTACTATTTTATTAAAAATAATTCTTAATAATTAACGCAGTAATGGGGGTTGACAAACTGTAGTATTTTTTGTATCATGAAAGGGAAGTAAGATGATATATTGGGTTTTCTGTGTCTACCTGTAGTCTCCTTTAGGGGTTTGAGAATGTCTTCACAAAAGCCAACCCACTGTAAAGGTGAAAAGCAGCATCCCAAGGGGTATCTTCCCGACGCAATAAGTCAATGCGGGGATCAATTGATTTGAGTAATTCTTGAAAATCAATGGCTGATTCTCCAAAAGGAGTAAATTCGGACAATACGGGGATATTTGGGGTTTTTTCCTTGACAAACTGTAGGATATGATGCCAACTGTCCCTAGCTGTGGCTCTCCCATCAGTCGCTTTTTGAACCTCAGAAAAGGCAACACCTTCTAGGAAACGATAGGTTTGGTCACAGAGACGAATAATCATCTTGTGTTGGGGTAGATGTAGATCACAGAATTTGGCATAGTCAGAAGTTTTAGTTTTCCGTTCCAATTTCCCTCTTAACCCCACATCAACACATTCTTCAAACAAAGGCAATAACCCTTCCACCCGTTGTCCGACTTCTGACCAATCAAAAGTAAAGATGTCTCGCTGTCCTTTTTTGGGTTGATAGACTACCGTTATTTTAGGCTCAACGGACTCGATATACAAGACTTGATGAACCTTTAACGCGCTAATATCTCGCGTTAAGGCTGTAAAACAAGGAATTTCTCCTTGTTTTAACTGCTCCTCATAAAATCGCAGTTTACCAATGGCCCCTGTACGATATAATCGCCAAGAGCGACTGGGTAATTGGAGGCGTGCCGTATAGGGATCAATCTCCATAATTTTCCCAAATTTTTGCGCTACCGTTTGTTTTAATTCATTGGGAATGGCTTCTAAAACTAATATTCCCATCTCCAAACTCCCCGCTTCTTCCATAACTTGAGCGAGGGTGTTTTTTCGTTGAGTTTCTTCCAGTTTAGCGATACGTTGAATACCCTGACGAATTTGAGCCATGAGCTTGGCATTAACCACTTGGGGTAATAATTGCCGATAATGTTCATTGGCAGTGCTTAAATTCCCTTGTGCCTCTTCTAAACTTGCTTCATAAAAGGGCAACCAAAGGTTATCCGGTTCTTGCTGTTTACACTGTGCAAGAAGTTGGTATGCTTTAGGATAGTCTTGGCTATTGATCGCCTCAATGATTGGCTCAAACATAGAAAGAAAAAAGGTTTAAGGGAAAGACTGTTTTTCGACGAAAGAGGTAATCAAAGACAAGGAAACAATGGGGGCAGTGACAGCACGAAGAATACGAGAGCCTAGACTAACAGGAACAAATCCTGCGGCGATCGCTTCGTTTACTTCTTGTTCTGTCCAACCTCCCTCACATCCCGTGGCAATAGTAATGGGAGCCGTTAAGGAGTTAGACAAATAGGTGAGCAAATGATTAGCTTTTCTACGTGTAACACAAATATAGCAATCACTATTAATTTTGTCTACATTTATTAACGTTTCGGAGAAAGAAGCGGGGTCAAAAATTTGGGGAACAATTTGGCGTTCTGATTGTTCAGTGGCTTCTGTAGCAATTTTTCGCCAGCGTTCTAATTTATGACTACTGGGTTTAAGAAGGGTACGTTCACTGATCACTGGGATGAAAGTATTTACCCCTAATTCCGTGCAACTACGGATAATGTCCTCAAAACCATTTCCCTTGGGAAGAGACACCATCAAAGTAACAGGAATGGGTAATTCTGTTGATTCTTTAATGCTTTGAATAATTTGGGCATTGTCACCAATTAATTGTGCTAAATAAGTATTTCCTGTTCTATCTATGGCAATAAAAGTATTCCGATCTTTTAAGCGTAGAACATTTTTCAAATAATGTCTTTGCTCAGGGTTGAGGTGAATAACTCCCCTGTGATATTGTGTCGTATCAATAACAATTCGGTAAACCAATTTATACTTACTTACCTCTTTAATACACGACAAATATAGGTTCCAGCACCATCAGACTCAAAGGGTATCATATTTCCCTCTTTGGTAATGCGGTGTTGTTCTCGACAATTATAAATCTCCATTGGTCTCACTTCTTGATCAATTGTAACAGCAGCGCGATATTCCCAATAATTCTTAGCACTCCGTTTGATCTTTAAGATACAAATGGTATGATGATCTGTCTGATGACATAATGCTGCATTAACTGGCAATGTCATCATCAATGAGAAGATAATGATCAATAAGAGTTTTAGAAAGTTCACCTTAAGAGATCGCAAATTAATTTAGGTTTAAAATTTATTCCTGATTAGTTTATCATAAATAACAGTTATCGTTAATCAATAATCATAAAAAGTATCAATGCTATCTAAACCAATTCCTTTGACTCATAACTTAGTTTTAATTGGAGGTGGTCATAGTCATGCTATTCTCTTAAAGCGATGGGGAATGAATCCTATTCCTGGGGTATGTTTAACTTTAATTAGTGATACGTCTCACACCCCTTATTCTGGTATGTTACCAGGTCATGTAGCTGGTTTCTATACCTTTGAGGAAACTCATATAGATTTACGTCGTCTTGCTCGGTTTTCTCAAGCACAATTTTATCTTGATCAAGCCATTGGTTTAAACTTAGATAATAAGCAAGTTATTTGTAAAAATCATCCGCCTATTTCTTTTGATTATTTATCTATTGATATTGGCAGTACCCCTAATACTAATACCATACCAGGTGCCTCTCAATATAGTATTTCTGCTAAACCAGTACCCCAATTTTTAGCTGCTTGGAATCAGCTTATTGAAACTGTTGAAAATAATTCCAAAAATATCTATAAAATCACTATTGTTGGTGGAGGTGCAGGTGGCGTAGAATTAGCCTTAAATATGCAGACACATCTACAAGCAATTTTAGAAAAAGCTCAGCAACCTTTAAGCAATTTAATAATTCATATATTTCATCAAGGTCAAACTTTATTAACAGGACATAATTCTTGGGTGAGTAGTAAATTAGAACATATTTTATCAACTAGAGGCATAAATATTCATCTGAATACAAAGGTATCTAAACTAGAAAAAATATCAGAAAATTCCTATCAAGTTTTCTGTGAATCTGGTTTAAATGTAAGTTGTGATATTGTCTTTTGGGTTACTCAAGCTTCTGCTCCTGAATGGATAAAAGCATCAGGGTTAACTACTAATAAAAAGGGGTTTATATTAGTTAATAATTATTTACAGTCTGTCTGTCATTCTCATATATTTGCTGCGGGAGATATAGCGACAATAGAACATTATATGCGTCCAAAAGCTGGTGTTTTTGCTGTGCGTCAAGGAAAACCTTTATTTGAGAATTTACAGCGCATTATTTTAGGTAAATCCTTAAAAGCTTATTATCCTCAAAACTATTATTTGAGTTTAATTGGAACAGGAAATAAGAAGGCGATCGCATCTTGGGGTTATTTGGGGCTAGAGGCAGCTTTTTTATGGAAGTGGAAGGATTATATTGACCGTAAATTCATGAATCAATTTAAGAATTTACCTGTGATGTCATCAGGGTTAAATAGCTCTCAAAAAATACAGTTAAATGGCAAAAATAATCAAGACTTTTTACCTTGTACTGGTTGTGCATCAAAGGTTGGTAGTCAAATTTTAGAAAGAACTTTAAACAGATTAAACTTTATTGAAAATCCAGAAGTAATTATCGGGTTAAAGTTTCCTGATGATGGGGCAGTAATTAAATTAAACAGTGAAAAATTATTAGTACAAACCATTGATTTCTTTCCGAATTTAGTCAGCGATCCCTTTATTTTTGGTCAAATTACAGCTAATCATTGTTTAAGTGATTTATGGGCAATGGGAGCGACTACTCATAGTGTTTTAGCTCTTGTTACTTTGCCTTATGGTGATGATAAAATTGTAGAAGAAATCTTATATCAACTGTTACAAGGTTGTCTTAAAGTCCTCAATAATGATCAGGTTTCTTTAATTGGAGGTCATACATTACAGGGATCAGATTTAGGATTTGGTTTATCTTGTAATGGTTTTATTTCACCTGAAAATTTATTAAGAAAAAGCGGCATGAAACCGGGAGATTTACTGATTTTAACGAAAGCTATTGGTACGGGAACTTTATTTGCTGCTGATATGGTTTACAAAGCGAAAGGAAACTGGATAGATAATGCCATTGAATCTATGTTAATCTCTAATCAAAAAGCCTCAGAAATCTTGTTAGAATTTGGGGCAACTGCTTGTACAGATATCACAGGGTTTGGGTTATTAGGTCATTTGTTAGAGATGATGAAAGCATCTCAAGTATCAGTCAAATTAGACTTAGATAATATTCCGGTTTTGCTTGGTTCTATCGATACTGTAAAACAAGGAATTTTTAGTTCTTTACATTCCCAGAATTTGGCAGTAGCAACTTATATTAGTAATCGACAAAAAGTTCTTAATTTACCTAAATACTCCCTATTATTTGATCCGCAAACCTCTGGGGGACTGTTGGCAGCGATTCCTCAAAAAAATGCTGAAAAATGCTTGCGAAAACTGATTGATTTAGGATATAATCAAAGTAGTATTATGGGGGAAGTTTTAGAGAAAAATTATGAAATTAAAGTGATAGTGAAATAACAGCTAAATCAACACCTACATACAGACTTGAAGTCTGAATTTGGTTTAATCAATCAAATCTTCTAACGCTTCTTGTAAGTCTTGAGTTAAACTTTCTACTACTTGACGACGGGATTTTTTATAATTATCAGAACGCGCAGAAACGGAAATCGGATCACCAATAGTTATTTTCACTTTTTGTTGACCTAATTGGGGACGGAAAAAGGCACTTTCACCCTTAATTCTTGTCACTAAATCCCACAATAATAAGGTTGTCTCTGCAAACCGTTCTGCGGTACTTTTTTCCTGTACATAATGTCCCGTAACTGCCACAAAAGACTCCACTAAACGCATATGCCACATCTTAAAACTCGCTTCTTCAGCAATGCGATCGCCTAATCCTTTTTCTACCTTTGACAATTGATCAATTTGTTTAAAATCGTCTCGATAAATATAATCCCATCCTGCTTGTTCTAAACGACGACAACGATCAATAATGCTACCTTTTGGACTCAGATTAAAATAGGTTTCTGCTACTTCTAACGCAGTATTCATTAAATTATTCAATCTTTCAGGTAAAGTTTGTTCAGATGTATTCGGTAAATCTCGATGATAAAACTTACGATAAAAGTCTTCCATCACCGTTAACATCCGTTCCCCTAACTGATATAATCTTTTATAAAGGTCTTCCTCATTTATCCCATTTTTTTGATTGTTATTAGTAGGAATTCCGCTATCTTTTTCCAACTGAGTTAATAAGGCTTCTATTTCATCCCAAGGGGGTGTAAGATAATGATATTGGATGCCAATAGGAACAATAAAAACCTCCTCATCGCGGTTAGCTTTTCGGAGATCTTCCGCACACCAAAACCCTAATTGAGCAATTCCTGGTTCTAAGGGACTAATAATTTCATTATGACCATTTGTTGCCCCTTCTGGTGCTGCTGAAAGAGGGAATTTACTATTAACAAATAAATCTCTAGCCGATCGCAAACCAGGCATATCTAATTTCCCCCGTTGTATCGATGTTCCCCCTAATTGTGAGTATAACCAACCCACTGCTGAACCTGCCCAAAGAGGAATGCCGCGATCATACATAAAATGAGAATGAATGGGATAATTCAGGCTAATATTATGCTGTTTTGCAACTCGTGGTAGGAGTTTCCAAACGAGATATCCCATGCAATAAGGATCATTAACATTGGGATGACGAAACGCCATAAGAAAGCGAATTTTACCCGATTGAAATTCCTGATAAAGATGGGCTAATTTTTCAATATTTTTCCCATCAATTTGTTTAATATTAGTTTGCCATTGTAACCACAATGGTAAAATAGTTTGACATCCTCGCAAAATTAAAGGATTAAAAGCCGGAGGAATAAATTCTAAAGGAGGTTGAGCTTGTTGTGATAATTGACTCATGGTAGATTGTAGATTTTTGTGCTAGTTGATCGCGTTATAGTTTATCAATTTTAGCCCGCAGTTCTTCGAGTTCTGAAGGAGAAGATTTAAGTTTCTTAGCTTTAAGATTAGCTAAATCAGCCTCAATATTTTTGTTTCCTTCAAGTTCAGTAAACTGTTTTTCTAGAGGATCACCCAGATGTCCCATTAATTCTGATTGGGCCTCAAGTTCTAAAATTCTGGCATCAATTTTCTCAAAAAGATTATCAGAACTACCAGGCACAAAATTTCCCATGACTTCATTAAGTTTTTGAGAAGCCATCGCAGAACGAAGTCGGGCCAAATAAAGACTTTTTTTCGCTTTTGCTTCACTATATTTTTGTTCTAATTGCCGTAAATCTTGCTTAACTTTCTGAATAATTTGCGTTTGTTGACCCAGTTGATTTTGAATAGTTTGGGCTTGTTGTTGATAAGATTGACGATTAACTAACGCTTCTCTTGCTAAGACTTCATTGCCCTTTTCTAAGGCTAATTCTGCTCTTTCATACCATTTACTAGCCGCAGCCTCATAACGGGCCAATTGGCGTTCTGCACTCTTATGGGTAGCGATCGCCTCAGCTAAGGCACGACGCATGGCAATTAATTCCTGTTCCATTTGGGCGATCGCTTCTTCTAGTAGCTTTTCGGGATCTTCTGCTTCCTGCACCAAGCTATTAATTTGCGCCCGTACCGCCCGACTAACCCGTTCTAACCATTCCATTATGAGCCTCCTAACTTATCATCACCCGTATGACTCTACTTTACCGAATCTAAGACCTGTCTTTGCTGAAGTTGTTCAAGTTGGTTAACTTGTCGAGGCAATAACTCAGGAGGGACTTGGTTAAGCCCATTTTGCAGTTCTAAACGAGTCTTATGATTAAAACCAAGGGGTGTCTCTCTATTGTTGCTTTCTTCCCTCTGGAGTTGTTGTTTAATTGCTTGACGAACTTGTTCCTCCTCGGAAATTTCTATTTCTATCCCATTTGATGGAGGTGGTGGGGGTTGAATAGCCACAGGTTGAACCGCAGGGGGTTGAAAGCTGTTAAGGGGTGGAGGGGGGGGCAAGGGGGGGGTTATTGGACGGAGAGGAACGGGACGGGGAGGAATGGGAATGGCAGTGGCAGAGACTTCATAGTTGGGGGGAACTTGGGGTTGCAAGGAAGGGGGTAAAATGGCGTTGCTTAGGCTTAAAGGTTGATTAACATTGACCACATTCGCCGCAACAGGTTGAGGTTTTGGCCCGGAGGTTTGATTTTTGGGATTCGGTGGCTTAGGAACAGTTGAAGTCGAGACGGTACTCAATGAATCTAACTCCATTGAGTCTGAAGGGTCTTTTGTGGGGCTAGGGTTTGGCAACTTCGATAAGATTTCTGTTGGGGTTAAGGTAGCGGTTGTCTCTGGGGTTGAGATATTCCCTTTCCATATCTGTACCCCACAGATGACTAAATTAGCGGCTACAATCAATGATAAAGAAGCCAGTCCCCAAGGGCTTGTAAAGGGCATTAATGCTTGTTGTAACCACAAAGGAAGAGGGTTATGGGAGTCTTTTTCAAAGCTAAATTCTTCTTCCCAGGTTGAAGGTTGATAGATGAGATTAATGGGGGTTTCGTCTACTGCTTCTCTCTGGTTCGGGCTAATCTGGGTTTCTGCAATAATTTCCCCCTCAATGGGAGGTTCAGAATGGTTGATTGAACTGGGGTGAGGTTGATGGGTTATTTTTTCCGATGAATTAGGGTTATCAGAGAGATTCATGGTGGTTAGGGCGTTTCTAAAAAGATCTTAAAAGCGATCGGGTGATGACTTACTGTTAATGTTTAGCACACTTGGACAAAATTAGCCTAGGTTGCTTTGCAGAAGTTAAACAATCAAACTTTTGTCATAATAAATTCCCGCTTGTTTCAGACGGTTTAACGCCTCTCCCAAGCGATCACATTCCGCAATTAAACTCACCCGAACATAGCCTTCTCCTCCTTCACCAAAGGCATTGCCAGGGGTAAAAACAATACCTGTTTTTTCCAAGACATCTAAGGCAAAATCTGTCGAATTTGTCCCCACTGGACAAGGAATCCACATATACATGGTTGCTTGAGATGGCTTGATTTTCCACCCTAATTCTCCTAACCCTTTAATCAAAAAATCTCGTCTTGTTTGATAGCGTTCCTGCACTCGTTTAATATAAATATCAGGCAACTGTAAGGCTGTTTCTGCTGCCGCTTGTACGGCGGCAAAAATCCCATAATCTAGGTTAGTTTTAAGTGTCCGTAACCCTTGAATAATCGACCCATTTCCCACGACAAATCCCACACGCCATCCCGCCATATTATAGGTTTTGGATAAGGTATGAAATTCCACCCCAATTTCTTTCCCCCCAGGAATTTCTAATAAACTGGTTGGTTGATATCCGTCAAAAGCTAATTCGGCATAACATAGATCATGTACTAACATGATTTCATAATGATGGGCCCACTTTACAATCTCTTCAAAAAACTCCCTTGGTGCCGTTGCCGTTGTGGGATTATTAGGATAGTTAAAATAAAGAATTTTAGCTGCTTGAGCTATATTTTCAGGAATGGAACTTAGATCAATCAACCAATCTTTTTCTGCGGACAAAATCAATGGGTAAATTTGTCCCCCCGCAATTAATGGCCCCCGAAAATGAGCCGGATAAGAAGGACTGGGAACTAATACCACATCCCCAGGATTAATATATGCTAGGGCTAAATGACCCAACCCTTCCTTAGAGCCAATTAATGGCAAAGCTTCACAACTGGGATCGAGATCTACCCGATAACAGCGTTGATACCAAGTAGTGATCCCCTGGCGAAAACTAGCTGTTCCTTCAAAGGGTGGATATCCATGAGTTTGCGGCTCATGTAACGCCGCGATCGCAGCATCAATCACAGGTTGAGGGGCCAACCCATCAGGGTTCCCCATACCCAAGTCTATCAAATCTAACCCCTGTTCCCTAGCCCTTGCTTTGAGTTCATCTAAGCGGGCAAAAACATAGGGAGGTAAAGCCTTTAAGCGATCGGCACGGCGAATCCAATTCAAACTCATAGGGACAGGAGCTTAGGAAAATAGAGTTAAACTTTAATAGTAGCAAAATCTATGTACACTATTGAAGGATATGACAGTTAAGTCAATCTTAAACTAATGCCTGACTGAGAGCTTTGTGTCATCATTAAAAAGTAGTTTAATTGGAAACTGTGTTAGTTTTAAGCCTTATGAGTCAAAACTACGAAATTGCTCGCCCTCTTCCCCCTAATGTCAAACGCGCTGCAACCATTCTCTCATGGGCAGGAAATATTGGTTTCTGGGGACAGTTAATTTTAGGAGTGTTGGCCGTTGCTCTTTTATCCCTCTCTTTAGCGGGTTTAGTCGTTCAACAAAAATCGGCTGAAGGAACTAGCTTTAGTATCTTCTGCTCCATTGCTGGTGTTTTAGCTCTAATTATCAGTATTATTATTTGTTTCCGCTATAAAAAAATTGCTCGGTTGATGAGAAATCCTGAAGCCACACAACGCCCGAAAAAAGCATCAACTTTACAACTGATTAGGGCAGGGTTATTATCTAATTTAGTGGGTATTTTCTTCTCAATTATTGGGGCAGAAGGATTTGTTGGAATTCTCTGGCAGAAATTATCCAATATTCCTCAAGGCGCGGCTGTTTATGATACCAGCAAGCTACCAACACCCAGCGAAATTTTACTACTTCTTGCTAATACCCATACGGTTTTATGTCATTTTGTTGGGCTTGTTGTTGGTTTATATTTATTAGATCGTCTTGATAGATAAAATCAAAAAATAGGAAAATTTAAGGAATGCAGCGAACTAGACTGAATACTTTAGTTGAATTTACACAAAGTCGATTAAATCAAACTTTTAGTAATCCTTGGCGACGGATTTCCTTAAGTCTGATAAGTGTATTATTAGGCTTTTTTGTGGGGCAAGCTGTTTCACTTACTGCTGGACAAGAAGCCTATTGGGATGTCACTGTGGGAGTAATTCTTCTCCTCTTTACAGAAACAATTAGTAATATAGCTTATCGTCGTCGCAAGCGCGAGGCGCGATCACTTTGGCTTGATATTTTAAACCTTTTTAAAATTGGTGTCACCTATAGTCTGTATTTAGAGGCACTGAAACTTGGTTCATAATTTCGTATTAATTATCTATGAGTTATCTACAAATACTTAACAAATTAACTCAAAAAAAACTTTTATCGTCCCTGGAATTAGAGGTTTTATTGCAAGAAGAGCTAACCAATATTAATCAATGTCAAGCCTTTAAAATCACACAATCTAATGGATTAGGAAAAATAAACAATCGTGCTAAATTATTTAGAGAAACTCATAAAGAATTAGAAAAAACATATCAAAAATTAGAACTAGAAAGAAATGATATACTTTCAATCTTATGGAGATTTTGGCTCCCTTTATCAATCCAATTAGCTGAGAAAAGAAACAAGCTTGAAAGACCTTTAATTCAAGGAATTTTAGGAGGACAAGGTACGGGGAAAACAACCCTCTCAACAATTATTCGCTTAATTTTAAAACAGCTTGGTTACACAACAATTGATATTTCTCTTGACGATTTATATAAAACCTATGCTGAACGCCAGAAACTGAAAGCAATTGACCCCCGTTTAATTTGGCGTGGCCCCCCAGGAACTCATGATATAGAATTAGGAATTAAGGTTTTAAATCAATTGCGTGATCCTCATAATTCTCAACCTATTTCTATTCCTCGTTTTGATAAATCTCTCTGGAATGGACAAGGTGATAGAATAGAACCAGAAATAATTAAACAGGCTGATATTATCCTGTTTGAAGGCTGGTTTTTGGGAGTTAGTCCCATCGATGAGACTAACTTTAATAACTCCCCAGATCCCATTAAAACAGAAGAAGATAGACAATTTGCCAAGGATATTAATCAGAAGTTAAAAGACTATTTACCCCTATGGAAACCCTTAGATAGTCTGATGGTTCTTTATCCTCTTGACTATCATTTTAGTAAAGAATGGCGTAAAGAAGCTGAACAACAAATGATTGCTTCAGGCAAAACAGGAATGAGTGAACAAGAAATTGATGAATTTGTAGATTATTTTTGGAAATCACTGCACCCAGAATTATTTATCACTTCTTTACTCCAAAATTCTAAATTGGTGGATTTAGTGATTGAAATTAATTCTGATCACAGTCCCGGAAATGTTTATAAAAGATCATTTATCCTGTGATGCAAGGATATGTTAAATCAGAAATTCATTAAACCAAAAAGCCCCTCAATATTTAGAGGAGCTTTTGGGCTTTAAGATTAATCCTGGCATCGAGCTATTGTCCCGGTGGGCTA
>NZ_JAYGHP010000020.1 GCF_034932065.1 Crocosphaera sp. UHCC 0190 | reverse complement strand
TAAATAATAAAATTAAGTTGATTATTCGACAAAGTTATGGCTTTAATACTTTTGCATCTTTACGGGAAAAACTATTAGCTTGCTTATTTTAATAAGCCGTGCTTATCACCACAGGTACGGGAGAGCCAATGTTGAGACTGATAATAAGTCTGCTTAAGAAAATCACTAATCAGGTTTTTATGAAATTCTTCTGATTCTGATTCTTTAATTTGAGCAAGTAATTCTTGTAAATTACTTTTAAATATGTCAATATCACTGCGGTTAGGTTTAACCTTAAGAAACGCTTTATTGAGTGTTTGACGAGGAGATAAACAATTAGACATTTAGGTTACTGGTTGAGAATGATAATGTACAAAAATTATAACATTTTCAAGAATTCATTAACAGTAATAACTGGAATATTTTTAAAAGGATTTAAAATCAATAAATCTTGATCTCCTGTTATAATGAAATCAGCTTTACCACTCACTGCTAATTCTAAAAATTTATTGTCTTTGGAGTCACGACAAATAGTAATAATTTCTGTAATTCTAACTAATTCTGATCTTTCTATAAATTTAAGAATAAATTCTTGTTTTTCTTCTAAAGTAAGATATTTATCAAACTTTTTGCGGGTTAAAACTTGGTTTATTTCTTGTAAAGTATCTTCAGAATATAAAGTCACTCCAATAGTTTCGATGATTTTGATGACTTTGAAGGTAGAAGAATTTTTAATCAGTAAGGCACTGACTAAGATATTAGTATCTAAGACAAAACGTTTATTCTTCATCGTTTAAGATATCTTCTAAAATTTCGGGAGTTAGACCTCTTTTTTGGGCTTTATCTGCGATCTCTGCCATTACATCACTAAGACTTTTGTTAGCAAATTCTGGTTGAAGGAATAGCTTAATAATTGCATTTATTTTTTCTTGCTTTTTGCTATCAGATTCTCGATAAGCTTTGGCAACTTCTTGATCAACCTTAATCGTAATAGTTTCCATTGTTTTTCTCGTTTATTCTAGATTTATATTATATACTCTTAATGCTTCAAGATAAAAAGTATCAAGAAATATTTTTTTCATTCTTCGTAAGCTTCATCCCTTGGTGCGCCATACATATAATGCTCAGCATTACGAGCAAAATCTTTAGGTAACTTATTCCATTCTTCAATAGGAACTTGTTTGTCAATTTCTACAATACGCTTCCAAAAAGGTATTTCATCTTCGCAAAATTGCCGATCATCTTCCATTGTCTTTTCAGTGATAGAGTTATGATTGGAATCATCCATTATTTTTACTCCTTTTTAATTTGACTATTACTTAGTTATATTATAACAAAATAAATTTTTTAATTAAATATCTTAAAAAAAGATAATAAATTGTCCATCATATTTAATTCTATTCGATGATAGTAATAGCAAGATTATCACACAAACACCTCACCCCTTATATGGTACATAAAATTGAAGCCAAACTATCTACCCTTAAATTCATCTAAAAAACAATCCTAAAGTTGCTTTACAGCACCCCAATAAATGAGTCATTTTCGGACGTTTATTCAACAATTTGTCAAGCATTTGTCACAAAAAATTACCCTTGTCCTTAACCGATCGCTAAACTCACGAAAACACTTATGAACACCAAAACCTACGCCACCATCGATGGAAACGAAGCCGTTGCGAGAGTTGCCTATCGCCTCAATGAAGTGATCGCCATCTATCCCATCACCCCCTCCTCACCTATGGGAGAATGGGCCGACGCTTGGGCCTCAGAAGGGCGGCCCAACCTTTGGGGAACCGTCCCCTCTGTGGTCGAAATGCAAAGCGAAGGAGGGGCGGCCGGTGCGATACATGGTGCATTGCAAACGGGGTCGTTAACCACCACATTTACCGCCTCTCAGGGCTTATTATTGATGTTGCCCAACCTCTACAAAATAGCAGGGGAACTCACCTCAATGGTACTCCATGTCGCGGCGCGATCGCTGGCTGCCCAAGGTTTATCTATTTTTGGTGATCATGCAGACGTAATGTCCGCCCGTGGTACAGGGTTTGCCCTCATTAGTTCTGCATCTGTGCAAGAAGCTCAAGACTTTGCAGCTATCACTACGGCGGCTAGTTTTGAATCGAGAATCCCTGGAATGCACTTTTTTGACGGTTTTCGGACTTCCCATGAAGTGCAGAAAGTTGAGTTATTAGGGGACGATATATTGCGATCGCTGATCAAAGACGAATGGGTGATCGCCCACCGTGAACGCGCTTTAACGCCTGATCGTCCCATTATTCGAGGAACTGCCCAAAACCCTGATGTCTACTTCCAGGCCAGGGAAACCGTTAACCCCTTTTATGTTGCTTATCCCGAAATTTTACAGCAAGCAATGGATAAGTTCGCTCAACTGACGGGGCGACAATATCACTTATTTGATTATCATGGTCATCCTGAAGCAGAAAGAGTGATCATTTTAATGGGTTCTGGTTGTGAAACAGTTCATGAAACCGTTGACTACTTATTAAACCAAGGGGAAAAAGTCGGAGTCTTAAAAGTTCGTTTATATCGTCCCTTTGAGGCCACAAAATTAATTGAGGCTTTACCTAAAACCGTCAAAAAAGTTGCAGTATTAGACCGCACGAAAGAACCAGGGGCAGGAGGAGAACCCTTATATTTAGATGTAGTAACTGCCTTTGTAGAGACGTTCCATGGAACGTCTCTACCGAAAATTGTTGGGGGAAGATATGGACTTTCTTCCAAAGAATTTACCTCTGCAATGGTTAAAGGAGTCTTTGATAATTTGGCTTTAGCTACTCCCAAAAATCACTTTACTATTGGCATTAACGACGATGTAAGCAATACCAGCTTAACTTATGATCCAAACTTTTCCACTGAACCTGATAACGTCGTCAGAGCAATATTTTATGGTTTAGGCTCAGATGGAACTGTAGGGGCTAATAAAAACTCCATCAAAATTATTGGGGAAGAAACAGACAACTATGCCCAAGGATATTTTGTTTATGACTCCAAAAAATCTGGTTCTGTTACCGTCTCTCACCTTCGTTTTGGCCCTAACCCCATTCTGTCTACTTACTTAGTGACAAAAGCCAACTTTATCGCTTGTCATCAATGGGAGTTTGTGGAAAAATTTGACCTCTTAGAAACTGCCATCGACGGGGCTACTTTATTATTAAACAGTCCCTACAAACCCGACGAAATATGGCATCATTTCCCCCGTTCTATGCAGGAACAAATTATTAAGAAACACCTCAAAGTTTATGCCATCAACGCTGTCCAGGTTGCCCAAGATGCAGGAATGGGAGGGCGAATAAATACAGTGATGCAAGTTTGTTTCTTTGCCTTATCGGGAGTATTGCCAAGAGAAGAAGCCATAGAACAGATTAAAAAAGCGATCCGTAAGACTTATGGCAAAAAAGGCGAAGATATCGTTCAAATGAACATGAAAGCCGTTGACGCTTCCTTAGACCATCTTCATCAAATAACTATACCGACTGCGGTAGATAACAACGCAAGCGACATTCAACCCGCTATTCCTGATCGGGCCCCCGCATTCATTCGAGATGTACTAGGGAAAATGCTGTCCCGTCAAGGAGACGACATCCCCGTTAGTGCATTACCCTGTGATGGAACCTATCCCAGTGGTACGGCAAAATGGGAGAAGCGCAACGTTACCCAAGAAATACCCGTTTGGGATACGGATGTATGCGTACAATGTGGTAAATGCGTTTTGGTTTGTCCTCATGCTGTCATCCGGTCTAAAGTGTATGAAGAAGCAGCGTTAACCAATGCTCCCGAAACCTTCAAAAGTGCTGCTGCTAAAGACTTAGACTGGAAGAAAACCGACCTAAAATTCACTATTCAAGTTGCTGCTGAAGACTGTACAGGTTGCGGTATTTGTGTAGATGTTTGTCCCGCAAAAAATAAATCTGAACCAAAATTTAAAGCCATCAATATGGCCCCACAGTTGCCTATACGCGAACAAGAACGAGACAACTGGGACTATTTCCTATCTATTCCTAACCCAGATCGTAACACTTTAAAACTCAATAAAATTAGTCATCAACAGATGCAAGAACCATTGTTTGAGTTCTCTGGGGCCTGTGCAGGATGTGGCGAAACCCCCTATGTTAAGTTAGCGACTCAACTATTCGGCGATCGCATGGTAGTAGCCAATGCAACGGGATGTTCTTCCATCTATGGGGGAAACTTACCTACCACTCCTTGGTCATATAACCAGGAAGGACGGGGGCCAGCATGGTCTAATTCCTTATTTGAAGATAACGCAGAATTTGGGCTAGGGTTTCGCGTTTCCATTGATAAACAAGCAGAGTTTGCCGCAGAGTTACTGAAAACTTTGGCTAATGAAGTCGGGGAAAGTTTAGCAACCGATATCTTAAACGCAACCCAAAAAGATGAAGCAGACATCTTTGAACAACGGGAACGAGTCGCTATCCTTAAACAACGGTTAGCAGAGTTAAGCAATGGCAACTTAGAGGAGAGTTTGCAAGCAAAAGTAACTATGCTGCGATCGCTAGTTGACTATTTAGTGTACAAGAGTGTGTGGATCATTGGGGGTGACGGTTGGGCCTATGATATTGGGTATGGTGGGTTAGACCATGTATTCGCCAGTGGTCGCAACGTCAACATTTTGATCTTGGATACGGAAGTCTATTCTAACACGGGAGGACAAGCTTCTAAATCGACTCCACGCGCTGCCGTAGCCAAATATGCGTCAGGGGGTAAACGTTCAGCCAAGAAAGACTTAGGGTTAATGGCTATGACCTACGGTAACGTTTATGTTGCCAGTGTGGCCATGGGTGCAAAGAATGAACAGACCATCAAAGCTTTCATGGAAGCAGAAGCTTATGAAGGGGTATCTGTGATTATTGCCTATTCCCATTGTATCGCCCACGGCATTGATATGACCACTGCTATGACTCATCAGAAGGACTTAGTAGATACGGGACGGTTGTTATTGTATCGCTATCATCCCGACTTAGTAGAAGAAGGAAAGAACCCCTTGCAGTTAGATATGCGTACTCCTAAGCTTCCTATTGAACGGATAATGTATCAAGAAAACCGTTTCAAAATGTTAGCAAGAAGTAAACCAGAGGTGGCTAAACAACTGCTAAAACAAGCCCAAGAAGATGTTAATACCCGTTGGAAAATGTATCAATATTTAGCTGCAAGGCAGGTAGAACCAACTAACGGGAATGGACATGATCAGGGCAATATTCAGGCTGAAAGTTCAGTTAGTGAGGTTTAGTTTCTGATGGTTTAGGGTGGGTTTTTAGGACTCACCCTATAGTTCGATTAAATATCAAGTCTGATAAGCTATCTTGTTTGAGGTTACATCTATGTTTGAAATATTTATTAATCTTTTTAAATAGGGTAAAAGTCTTGAAATTATTATTCCTAGTTTGATATTAGCTTTTATCTTTAATCTAAATAATGTTTATGATTTTTTTGACAAATTTTCCAAGAGAGAATTAACTTTTTTAAAAAACTTAATAAACGAGGATATTGTAACCGATCAAACTAAAAATATTGTGGAAGAATCTATTAATTCAAGAATTTTTAAATATGTAACAAAAATCAATGCAGAAAAATACTTAAGAGAAAAAATTATTGAGCTTCATGAATTAGCTAATGGTAGATTAACTTATACTAATTTTCGCAATGCTCGTCTATTTTTAATTATTGATGATAATGGTAATTTAGAAATTCGTAAAATCACAAAAGGTGATAAGATAGAAAAGTTTGTTCATCAAGCTGCTTCATTTCTATTCTGGAGTATATTTTTTGGCTGTTTGATTATTTTTGTATTTATACCTAACGATGATATTAAAAATAAATTAGGTATATTACTTGATACTATATTATTGTTTTGTTTAGCGATTTATTCTTTGCAACAGACTTTTCCACTGACTTCGGCAGAGAAAATCAAAAAAGAAATAGATAAGATCCGAACTATAAAATAGAATAACAATAAAACTTGATAATTACACAGTTCAATTAAGTTATCTTAAACTGATAAATTTATTACGTTAACGTAACGCCCTTCCATCTGTACCTTTAAGAATACGAGGGACACTTTCTGAAGTTCCATCATGTTCTACTTCGATAACAGCCAGAACTCCCTGTTTTACAGTAATACTACGCCATAATGGAAAGTATGGCTCAATTTCTGGAAAGTTCCCAATACGATCTGTTAACCAATTGTATAGTTTACGAGAAGGAATAATGAGGATTCCCCCAATAATTACCTCATCAATTAATACAGTAGCAATTTTATTTAATGCACGATGACTCGAAGATATATTTCCTGTTTCCCACTCAACAACAAAAGGTTTATGATTAGATAAAATTTTAAGTGCATCAACCGGCCCTGGTCGAGTATTTGCAACAATACTCATCCGTTCTTCTATTTGCCAATTATAATTATATAGTGCGTTGATAAAACCCTCTTTTATCGGTTTGACACCATTACCTTTTTTTTCTGGATAAAGAATAAACTGGTCATTCCCTGGTGGCCAACAAACTGCATTAATAGCTTGATAAACCTCTTGTAAAACCTGATTAAATTCATTGGAATCAACAAACTTACCTTTTCTAATAAGAAATTCAGTCCGATTTATTTTCATTAATGAGGTCTTCTACTTCAGCAACAATAGATGCAGCAGAGACATTTAAAGCTTCTGCTAATTTAATAACGGTTGAGATAGTTGGTTGTCTTTGTCCTCCTTCAAGACGAGAAATGAAAGTTCTATCGAGTCCACTAAGCAAGGAAAGCTCCTCTTGTGATAGTCCTTTAGACTTTCTAAGACGTTGAAGAACTTTACCGAATGCGTGGTCTGCCATTACTTAATATCCTCCTGTTAGAGATTATCCTAAGTTAACAGTAAAAAGCTGTAGCCTATAGGCTACAATAAAGATATCGATTATGAGGAAAAATAATTTATGACTTTATCCCATCTATTTTTTACAGCACTTGGGATTAATCCCAAGGAGATAAAAGAAATTAAAAAATTATCATCTCAAACAGGAATTTCTGTTAATGAACTCAAATATTATGACGAAAATAATATCGTGCCATCAGGACATAATCTAGAAAAAATTTGTAAAATCAAAGAAATTAATCCCCTTTACTTAAAGTTATTCATGGGAATCATTGATCAAGAAACTATTATAGGTATTCAAAATAATGCTGCTCAAATTTATAATCTAATTAAAGATCAGATAGAAGTTACAAAGATTCGTGACATCAAACCTCAATTAAGATTAACAACGGATTATGGTAATCTTTATCAAGGAGATTGTCTAGATTTAATGTTTCACACACAATCAGATAGCGTTGATTTAATCTTTGCCGATCCTCCGTTCAACTTGAGTAAAATTTATCCTTCAAAAATCAATGATCAACTAATAGATAAAGATTATTTGAGTTGGTGTGAAACTTGGCTAAAAGACTGTATTCGTATTCTTAAACCAGGAGGGAGTTTATTTGTTTGGAATTTACCTAAGTGGAATACTCACTTATCATACTTTCTTAATCAATATCTAACTTTTCGTCACTGGATAACAGTTGATATAAAATATTCTTTTCCCATTGCAGGAAGACTATATCCTTCTCATTATTCTCTACTCTATTATTGTAAGGGAGATAAACCTAAAACATTTCATGCAGATAGACTCCCCTTAGAACTTTGTTCTAATTGTTATCAAGAATTGCGAGATTATGGTGGTTATAAACATAAATTAAATCCCCAAGGAATCAATTTAACTGATGTTTGGTATGATATTCCACCTGTAAGACATCACAAATATAAAAACAGACAAGGCGCAAATGAGCTTTCTATAAAACTCCTTGATAGGATTATTGAGATGGCTTCTGATGAAGGAGATACGATTTTTGATCCTTTTGGTGGTGCAGGAACCACTTATATAGTTGCAGAAATGAAACATAGGAAATGGTTAGGGATTGAAATTGGGCCCATTGATGATATTCTAAATCGCTTTGAAAGAATTGATCAAGAAAAAGAATATTTGCAAAAAATTCGAGATAATTATAATTGTCTATTTAATCACAAAAATTTGCAGTCAAGAATCAATCAAGGATTGTGGACTCCTGACTCAGTTAGAAAACAAAATAATCAAGTCAATAATGGAAATAAAAATAGTTTGGTTGTCCAAGCTGAGTTAGATTTTTCTTTAAAAGTTGATAATATATAAACGATAAATAATCTACATATCATCAGTGCGATCGCTGACGAGTGTAGTAGGGTGCGTTAATGATAATATAACGCACGTAGTTAAGTGATATGTTTAGGATGGGTTTTTAGGACTCACCCTTTTATCTTCTGATTTATTCATATTATTTTAATTTCTCGTAACGTTTAAATATTTGATTAGTAATCTTAACTGCTGTTTTATTATGACTAGCTAAACATAACGCATAGAGGACAGAATTAGTCGAATTTTTGATAAGAACTGGTTGACTAACATATTCAAAAATTGCTCTTAGTTGTTCAGTATATAAATTAGCCAGCCATTCAGCGTTAATTGGTCCACGTTTTAGAGAAGATGTTTCCTCATTTTGATCATAAAATAAGTTTAACTGAATAGAAGACTGTGGTTTATAAACTTCTTCAATCCAATCAGTATTACCCATTATTCTATTTAAAAGTTCAATGTGTTCTGGGTTAGGTTTTTTATCTTTAGGGAGTATTCTTGTTACACCCATTATAGAAAAATTAACAAAAATGTCACATTTTTTTGTATTAGCTAACTTTTTTATTGTTTCCCAATCAATTGATAATCCATAAGGATCTAAAAAAATAAACGCTCTTTTTGAACTAGAATTAAATTTAGGTATTAATTGATCACCTAAAATTTCATTACAGTTTCCTTGATAGACTTCAATATTACAATCTGGGAAGTCTTCTTTAAGTCTCTGTATGCGTTCTATCCGCTTGGATGAAACGTCAATAAACCAATATCCACCAAACTTAGGTTCTGTTCGTAAAGCACGCAAAGGAGAACCTTCAATATATCTTTGTTCATCATCTTCACCTTTTGCTCTTGGTCTAACAGAACCAGCAAACGCATCAATATAATAGTAACCTTTAAGCCATTTTTCTTTTTCTCTATTCATTATCCAAGAATAAGACTGAAGATATTTTGCTAATAAATCAAGTTTATCTTCCGACCATTTTCCGATAATATCTTCCCCGTCACTACCAAACCGACTCATAATGAATCCACCTTTAATTAATGCGTAGAAAGTGAAAACTTTTCTTTCAATTTCATGAATTTACCCTGATTAGAAAATTTGTGTTTCCACCGCATTAAATGTTCATTCCAAGTAATAGGCATTTGATCCCAAGTTTTGTCATTAAAAATTCTTCCACCAGCTTTAGAATACCTTCCTCCCCATTGTTTAAAAAAGAAAGCAACCTCTGCTTCTTGTGTTTGCTCTAAAATAGACTCAACCCATTCTGCTTCCATTGGGCGATGTTTAAAACCAGATTCACCCCCAACAATAACCCAGTGAATATCCGTTAAATTTAATTGTAGTGGTCCTAAAAGGGGTTCGCAAGACAGAAAACGCACTTTAGCTGGTACTTGTCGTAAAGCATCAATTCTATTTGTATATTTTTGACTCTCTACAGATACACCCATCCAAATATTATCAGACCAATCTAACTTAGGAGCTAATTCTAAAAGACGCTGATCACGCTTAGTCAAAATTTGATAAATATGCCAAGGAGTTTCTTTCATTACCGCAAAAACATCTTGAAGATAACTTAGAGGTACTTCTTCATGAAAAAGATCACTCATAGAGTTAACAAAAATTCGACTAGGAGTACGCCAATGCTTCGGTTGTTCAAGTCTTTCTGGGTGAAGCGTTAATTTAAAGCCTTCTGAAAAACTGTTAGGAAAACGCTCAGTTAATGCTTCAGCGTAACAGTAAAGACAACCAGGACTCACCTTACTGCATCCAGTTGAGGGATTCCAGGTTTTATCAGTCCATTCGATACCAGTGTTGCTACTTGACATAGAACCAGTATATATCTTACTGGATTAATTTTCAATCAATATTTAGTGCGATCGCTGATCTTGTAGGGTGCGTTAACTGAAAGTACGGCACCTAACTAACTTATTGATTACTAAAATTTTCTAGATTACCCTCAATTTTCTGCTTAATTACTGATTTTATTTGTTCCCTTCCTTCTTCTGTATTAGGGAAATTATACTTAATTGAATTAGGATCACGACGACTCATTAAAGCGCGTAAAGCTTCCTTATCTTCTTTATTTTGTAACACATATGCTCTCAATTGTGCTTTATTCATTGTGTCAAAATTAGGTTTCATTTGGTAAAAACTCCCAACTTCCATTAGGATAAATAATAACTTCGATATCTTGTCCTGCCAAAATACAAATCTCCCCTTTAACATCATCAAAACGAAATAAAACAATATCTTGATGAAGATCAGAGAAACTTTGACAAAGTTCAACCGATTTAATTGCTTGTGCTACGGTTAAAGAAATTGACTTATCCTCAATGATAACATTCTTAATTATACTTGATCACCGATCTTGTCTGGTGGGTAAAAATTACATATTTTTCGATATAATACCTAAATTTTAGTAATTTGCCAACCATTTAGGGTATTTTAGGAGATGAGATGAAGTACGATAAAATAAAGCTATTCTCTTACTAATTTAACCAAAATGACTCAACAAGCCACGTTCAATCAAATATTAGACCTAATTGATACTTTATCCCAAGATGAAAGGGAAGACTCAATTAACATTGTACGTCTTAATTCCCCTTTTTCTGAAGCTAATGCTACAATCAATAATATACTGTTACCTAATGTGTAATAAACGATGAGTAACAAAGAAGCTGTCATTGAACTGGTAAAACGCTTACCCTCAGATGTATCCTTACGAGAAATTGCTCAAGAAATCGAATTTATCGCATCAGTTCAAGAAGGACTTGATCAAATTGACCAAGGAAAAGGTATTCCCCTAGAAGACGTTGAAAAAATGATAGATTCATGGACTACCAAGTAATTTTTTCCCCCAAAGCAGTTAATGATTTAGAAAAAATTGTTAGGTATATTGCTATCAATAATCCTGAAGCAGCAAAAAAAATAGGTAAGCAATTACTCAGTAAAGCTAAAGAATTAAGCCAATTTCCATTAAGAGGTCAAATAGTACCTGAATTTAATGATCCTAACCTACGTCAATTAATTCTTAAACCTTATCGCATTATTTACCGAGTTGAACAATCTAAAAAACAGATTAGCATAGCTAGATTTTGGCACTCATCAAGAGAAAGTTTAGAATTATGATAATGCGGTCTGCTTCGCAGTGCCTTCGGCAACGCTGATCTTGTAGGTTGGGTTGAGGGACGAAACCCAACATAACCCTTCTTGTCTTTTACATCTATTGGTTGGGTTGCACGACCTTTAACCCAACCGACAAAGTGATATATACTGAGAATATAGATCATAATAATTACAATGAAACGAAAAACTGCTAAACTCTTTATGAATGGTCGTAGTCAAGCTGTAAGACTTCCTCAAGAATTCCGCTTTGAAGGCAAAGAAGTCTATATTCAAAGAGAAGGAAACAGAGTCATCCTTTATCCTAAGTCTAGTTCTTGGCAAGACTTTTTTGACAAAACCCCTTTACCCTCAGAAGATTTTATGGAAGAAAGAATTGATTTACCTCCTCAAAATAGAGAGGAATTATTCTAAATGTATATGTTAGATACTAATATTTGTATTTATATTATTAAAAAGCGTCCATCCACAGTATTGACTCGTTTTCAAACTATTTCTTCTGAAGATTTGTATATTTCTGTAATGACTGTAGCTGAATTACAATATGGTGTAGAAAAATCTAATGCTAAAAATAAGAATCAAGAGATTTTAGATGATTTTATCTCACGCTTGCAAGTTTTACCATGGGAAGAAACAGCCGTACAATACTACAGCAAAATTCGTAATTATTTAGAAGCAAAAGGTACTCCTATTGGTAATATGGATATGTTGATTGCAGCACATTGTCAAACTGAAAATTACATATTAATTACTAATAATATTCGTGAGTTTGAAAGAATTCCTGATTTAAAAGTAGAAAACTGGATGTAGTGCGATCCCTGACGAGTGTACTGCGATCGCCGCTCTTGTCGGTTGGGTTGAGGGACGAAACCCAACATAACCCTTCTGGTCTTTTACATCTATTTGTTGGGTTGCACGACCTTTAACCCAACCGACAAGAGCGTTTATGAATTAGAATTTTTACGAGCTTGTAATTTTTGCTCAATTGCCCTTTCTATCTTAAGATCAAAATCAGGATCACCTACTTTTGTAATTACCTGTCTAGGTTTACTTCTGCGTCTTTCTAAATAAGCTTGAAACGCTGACTCATCATCCCGATGCTTGAGAAAATATTCTCTTAACGCTTCATCAGACATCGTAGCATAATTAATTTCACTCATTAAATAACCTCCCCAATGGGTGTAACTTCTATTTCAATATCTTCTTGATCTCCTCCTAAAATGAACAAATTTTTTGTTCTTTGATCAATACAAATAAGATGAATGGCTTGAAACACACGATAAGTTAAATAATAATAGATAGCGATCGCGCTTTCTTGTAGGGTGAGTTAATGATAAAGTAACGCACCCAGTTAAATTATTGATTACTTATAAAGAAAGCTTTAATTTCCCTGATCTTAACGCTATTCTCAACTATAGTCAAAGACGATAGTCGTTAAGTAGGAGTCAATGGCTAAATATTTCTTAATTGAATCACAAAGTCCTTTCGAGTCGACCGAGGTCAATAATAATTATCAACTGGCCGCTGATTTGGCTGCATCTGGTAATGAAGTTACCTTGCTTCTCATAGAAAACGGTGTATTAGCTGCCCGTTCTTTTGTTGCTGCTCAGGGTTTAACAAATCTTAATAAAGTAACACTGTTAGCTGATAAATTTTCTCTAGATGAAAGAGGAATCGATTCATCAGAATTGGCATCTAACATTGAAGTTTCTAGCGTTACATCTATCGTTAATGCTATGAGTCAAGGTCAAAAAATGATGTGGTTATAATTATTAGGAGACAGAAAAAATGAATAAAGCAACCTTAAGTTTTTTATTAATGGATGGCCCCTTTGAACAAGCAAGAACAACCACTGCATTTCGTATTATTGAGGCAGCATTAGACCAAGGGAATGATGTTAAAGTGTTTGCCTATGAAGGGGGAGTTTCCTTAGCATTTGCCCATCAAAAACCCCATGCAAATAGTGTTCATGGTCGCACTTTTGAAGAAGAAAATCACCCTTTGACCAAAGATTGGATCGCAGCACTTTTTGCTAAAGCTAAAGCCAAAGGCTGTCAATTAGAATGGGTTAACTGTGGTCTTTGTGTGGATGAAAGAGGGGTAAATGATGCGGTTGAAGGCTGTCTTAGAGGTGCGCCCAAAGATTTCTGGAAATGGTCAAAAGAAGCCAATGGAACTTTAGTAATTGGAACAAAATAAGGGAGAAAAATGAAAACATTGCAAATTGTCCAATCTGCTTATCGTTGTACCATTGAAGAACAAGATGATCCCGTCATTTGGTTTATCCAAGTCTTAAAAAGTATCGGCGGTGATGTGGATATTTTATTAAGAGGAAATGCTGTTAATTATGCTGTCACGGGACAAGTAGTAGAGGGGCTTTCTTTTGGAGAATGGCAACAAACCTATCCAGCAAAAGTTGATCAAGATTTACAGCAAGCACTCGATAATGGGATTAAAGTTTATGCCTTAGCTGAAGATATTACACAAAGAGGCATTCCTGAAAGCAAATTATTAGGGGGAATTGAAAAATTATCTCGTCAGGAATTACCTAATTTGTTTGAAAAATACGAACAAGTTTGGCACTGGTAAATCAAGTAGGGTGGGCATTGCCCACCTTAGAATCAATAATGGTATCAACTATTCAGAAACGATTCCAAAATAAGTTAAAATCAAGTCCGTTGATCCCCTATTCATTAATTCATGAACTTCTCCTGGTTCAACTGTAATACAATTGCCTTTTAGTAGGGGATAGTCTACCTCATTGATCCGAATTATTCCTTCTCCAGATTCAACAAAAAAGACTTCATACATGGTTTCATGAAGATGAGGAATTGTTTTCTGCCCAGGGGTGAATGTGGCTTGAGAAAAGTTAGTTAAAGTAGGAATGTCACCAGGTTTTAACATCACCTTTTTTTGAATAGAGTGATTATGATTACTAAACTCAATAGGAAGTTGAGAAAATATCGTTAATTTCATAGTTCATTCTACTAGATAAACCTTGATTGTACAGCATTAATATAATAACATTTCTCGGAATACAATAAAAAAATCCGATACCAAAGTTTTACCTTTAATACCGGATTTTATTTAATTAACAATTAGCCCATAACAGAGACTAAAGCAGGTTGTAAAACTGATTGAACAATAATCTTATTTTGTTCATCAACATCAACTATAATCTGATCACCATCCTTCACTTGTCCCCCTAAAATTGACTCAGCTAAACTATCTTCTAACCGTCTCATAATGGCACGACGTAATGGCCTTGCACCATAACTAGGATCATAACCTTCATTGACAATAAGTTGCTTAAATCCCTCTGTTACTTGTAAGCTAATTTGACGTTGTTCCTGCAATTGTTGAGCCACTTTTGCTAACAAAATATCGGCAATTTGTGTTACTTCAGATTTAGTAAGTTGACGGAAGACAATAATTTCATCTAAACGGTTGAGAAACTCAGGACGAAAATATTGTTTTAATTCTTCATTAACCGCCTCACGAATTCGCTTATAATGAAGGTTATCATCATTGCTTTCCGTTTCAAAACCTAAATTATAACCCCCTTTCTCAATCATTTTTGATCCCACATTAGAAGTCATGATAATTAGGGTATTTCTGAAGTCTACCTTGCGTCCTTTACTATCTGTTAAACGTCCATCTTCCAGCAATTGCAGCAGCAAATTAAACACATCAGGATGGGCTTTTTCAATCTCATCAAATAACACCACACTGTAGGGTTTACGACGCACTGCTTCCGTTAATTGTCCCCCTTCCTCATACCCAATAAAACCAGGAGCAGAGCCAATTAATTTAGATACCGTATGAGGTTCCATGTATTCAGACATATCTAAACGAATCAGAGCATCATTAGTTCCAAATAAAAACTGAGCTAACGCTTTGGTTAATTCCGTTTTTCCTACCCCAGTTGGCCCCGCAAAAATAAAACTCGCAATGGGACGTTTAGGATTTTTTAAGCCAATTCTGGCCCGACGAATGGCACGAGAAACCGCTTTTACTCCCTCATCTTGCCCGACAATTCGCTGATGTAAATTATCCTCTAAATACATTAAAGACTCTGAATCAGTTTCGCTCAATTTATTAACGGGAATACCTGTCCAAGATGCCACAATTTGAGCGATATCTTCTTCATCCACCACCGGAACTAAAGAATCAGGATTAATCATTGGGGTTTCCTGTTCCCCTTCAACAGAAGATTGAACTTTGTTTTGTAAAGAATGACGTAAATGAATACGAGATCCCGCTTCATCCATCAGATCAATGGCCTTATCAGGTAAAAAGCGATCGCTAATATAACGATCCCCTAAATAGGCTGCTGCTTCTAATGCTTTGTGAGAGAATTTAACATGATGATGGGCTTCATATTCCTTCTTTAAACCTTGAAGAATTTCGATAGTTTCCTCAACAGAAGGTTCTCCCACCATCACAGGTTGAAACCGTCTTTCTAGGGCAGCATCTTTTTCAATATACTGACGATATTCATCTAAGGTTGTTGCACCTAAACATTGTAATTCTCCCCTCGCTAATGCAGGTTTTAGTAGGTTAGATGCGTCCATGGCCCCACCCATGTTTCCCGCACCGACTAAGGTGTGTAATTCATCAATCACCAGGATAATATTGCCCGCTTCCTTAACTTGATTAACAATGGATTTGAGTCTTTCCTCAAATTCTCCTCGAAAGCGAGTTCCTGCCACTAATAAACCCATATCTAGGGCAATCACTTCCTTGTCCTGTAAAATTTCAGGAATGTCCCCTTCAATGATTCTTTGGGCCAGTCCCTCAGCGATCGCCGTTTTGCCCACCCCTGGCTCTCCCACTAATACCGGGTTACTCTTTGTGCGACGACCTAAAATTTGCGTCACTCTTTCAATTTCTTTTGTTCGTCCCACAACGGGGTCAAGTTTCCCTTCTCTGGCTTTTTGGCTTAAATTTGTCCCAAACTGCTCTAAAGTCGGTTTACTGCCCGAAAAATTGTCAAATGGGGAGGGATTTTTCCTAGGGGTCGCCGCAACGGGTTGCTGTTCTCCTAAATTTTTAATTAAAGTGGTGCGTAGTGCTGTAATATCAATACCCTCATAGATCAAAACTTTAACCCCAACCGTATTCGGATCGGAGAGTAACACCAGCAGAATATGTTCTGGAGTGACATAATGATGGTCTTTACGGGCAATTTGCCAGGCTTTTTCGAGAATTTGCTTAACCGTCGGCGTAAAAGGGATCGTCTCTGATGCAAAACCGACTCCTGTTCCTCTCAGTGTTTGGATCGTTTGTCGCGTTTGTGTCAGCTTCAGTCCAAACTCTTGTAAGACTCTAGACGCGACTGAATTACCTGATCCTATCAAGCCTAATAAAATATGTTCCGTTCCCACCAGATTCTGCCCCGCACGGTGAGCTTCCTCTTGAGCAAGCATAATGGTTTTAATGGCTTTGTCCGTAAAGTTTTCAAACATGAGTCCGTTGGTTGAGGTTAGTTACATTTCTTAATCTTGTAATCATACTCTATCGTCTTTTAAAGGGCGATCGCAGTGGGGATAGCCGTAATTTATCCTAATTTTTACCTCTCCTTGGTATTTTGAGGCTTTCAATTAGTCAAAATTACTCAAAGTGATCTTGATCACTTTCAACTAATGATCAAGATCACAGGTTTTTGGGTACGCCTTTGTTATACTGATCACATATAAAGTGTCGCAACTATCACAAAACAGCTAATTGCTTTGTGCTGTAGTCTAGATAAGGAACCTGCTGTCTTGATAGTTTGTGCCTATCTAGTTATTTATTACTGTCCGTAAACTGCACGGAAAATTGGGGGATGATAACAAGTAAAAAGGAGAAAAAAAATGTTACTGGCTACTCAATTACAACAAGACTTTGAAAATTTAGCTAGAGAAGAAAGCTTATTTGAGGATTACTTCAAGCATTGGAAAAATAAGCCTCAAACTTACTTGGATAAGCTAGAAGAACTCCTCTTAGAAGATCACAACAAGCTCGTTCAAATTTGTCGTAATATCCCTGAAAATGTCAGCTATTTTCTTAATCGTATCTGCTGCTACTTTATCAACAATCTTGGCTTAGATCGGAGATTTAGAGATGATTTGTATGAATCTCTCAGCCGACTGATTAATATTTTAGAAAATGCAGCCGAGAAACCAATCATTGCCCCCTCTCTTGAGCCATTTTTTGTTAGAAAAAGTCAGCTTATAGGAGAGCCAGAAACCCCCACAGCTTTTGAAAGACTAAAAATCACCGTTGATAAATATAAAAGATTAGAAGACGACGATGTCGAACCGAACTGGAAGCGCAAACAAAGACTAGGAAAGCGATTAATTCGTTATCCTCATCTTTATGGCTGTTATTTAGGCGCGTCAGAAAATACCAGTTTTGGACAAACAACCCAAGTCAGACAAGATCAATACATTAGTAATTATACTGTCAATTTACATCGTTATCTTCGTCAAGAAACCACGAAAGATAATAATAGAGATCTAGAAGGATTATTATCCTCTCGAACTGTCGGTCAAGATTGGGAAAATCCTACTCAATTAGCCAAAGAATCCCTATATAAATCAATTTATTATTACAAAAAAACAGAAGAAAAATTCAAAGAGAGATCTTTATTTGTTACTAGCTATTATGACAAAGCTTCTTTATTAGAATGCAAAATGATTATCCATAAAGCTATTATCACCCTATTTCCGCCCCAATATCAAAAAGCCTTTGTTACCCAAAAACTTTTAGCCAATCTTCAGGGAGAAGAATTCAGCTACAATAGTGCAAAAGCTGATTTAGCTTTAATTAAAATTGCCATTGATTATTGTTTTAAACTCCTCATTATTGACGATGATAAAAATCACTTTTTCTTTATTGATATGGTGAGTAATATAGGCACAAAAAAAACCTTAAATATTCTTTTACAACTAATTCATTGTTATCCCATCGATCCCAATAGTCATGACAAAAGAGACAAAAAACAAAGAATGTTATTAGCCCTAGAAAAACGATTAGCTATCTTATTTAAAAATTACGAAGACTTTGATGAAAGTGAAATGCAATGGTTAATCCATTTCCTAGAACATTTTCACATAGCAACAGCCCTTCAGTTTGACGGATTAGACCTTTCCGGTATCAAAATCCCTAGCGATGTTCTAAAAGCCGCCTAAAAGTGGCTATAATAATCCCTAACTTCTCAGAGTTAGGGATTATTTTTCTAAAAAAACTTTTATAGATTAAGTCGGGTTAGCGGGTTCATTCGTTACAGTATCTTTAGCAGAAGAACTTTTGAGGTCAGCAGAGGAAGAGGACAAAGAGCGTGTCAACTGAGCGAGTTGGCGTTGAATAGGAGACTCTTCTGGGGGAATATGAATCTGAATTTTTGGACCAGAACTGGCTAAACGAATGATCATGCCATCGGTCGCTAGGGTTTTGCTAATCAGTTGGCCATCAACATAGGTTCCATTCGTGCCAATATTGACCACCTCCCAATTATTTCCTTCCCGTCGAATTTCCAGATGATGGCGAGAGACAACCGCACTATAGAGAACCACCTCATTGTCCATAGAGCGTCCAATGCGAATGGTTGCGGTCGTGTCAAAAGTCCAATTTTGCACGGGTACAGTTTTTCCGGGATGAAGTAAAGTCAGAGTAATCACCGAAGTTCAAGCAGATAGAGGATGTTTCTTTTATGGCAGTTCATCTGGCTCCTAAAAAGGAAGAGTCTGAACCGCTCCCGACTTTGATAAAGCAATAAAGCTGGAATAGAGTTAGACGCTTATTTCTCTATAATAATTGCTTATCACCCTCTCTGTAGAAGATTGCAAACAGATCAAGTGGTGGCAAAGCCTACGGCCAATCCAAGATTATGCCGTAGGTAAAATGTTACAGAAGGCCAGAATTCGATAACCCTAAAATAATGCCGGCTCCGAGAATATGGCCGAAACTTGCCGTTGCTAATAATTCTGGTAGTCCAAATTTTTTCCGAGAAGCCAGTTGAGGTAAAGGTAAGTCAGGGCCGGCCCCAGTATTTTGAATGGCAAAATAGCCAACAATAAAGGCAAACAAGTTAGCGAAGATCATAATAATCCCCACAGACAAATTCCATTGGGCCGTGACGACAGGATTGGCTTGAGCAAGTATCATGAAAGTTGAGAGCATTGAGTTTCTGACTCCTTAGATAATCAACACATATCCCTTCTTAATATATTTGACTACACTTGTGTTGAATATTTACTATACTTAACACTTAGCGTCAGGAGCATGATTGGGATGCGGGTGAAAATTTGCGGAATCACTCAACCACAACAAGGACAAGCGATCGCTGACTTAGGAGCGACGGCCTTGGGATTTATTTGTGTGCCTCAGTCTCCTCGTTATGTCAATAGGCAACAACTTCAAGCATTGGTTCAAGAAATGCCCTCAACGGTTGAGCGCATTGGCGTGTTTGCGAATGCCACTTTAACAGACATTCAACAGGTATTAGAAACCACCGAATTAACAGGGATACAACTTCATGGTGCGGAGTCGTCAGAATTTTGTGGTCAAGTGAAACAACAATTTCCCCAGATTGAAGTGATTAAAGCCTTGAGAATTCAAACCCCTCAGTGTTTGTCCCAAACCCTAGATTATGTTCCTTGGGTTGATACCTTGCTCTTAGATGCTTATCATCCTCGACAATTAGGCGGGACTGGCCAAACCTTAGATTGGGAAACCTTGGCGCAATTTCAGCCCTCTCGTCCTTGGTTGCTCGCCGGAGGATTAACACCCGATAATATTACCCAAGCTCTCCAATTATTACATCCCGATGGCATTGATTTATCCAGTGGGGTTGAGCGATCGCCAGGGGACAAAGATTTGAGTAAAGTCGTTCAATTATTTCAAGTATTGCAAAACTAACCCCATCTGCTTGTCAACAAGGATGGGGCCATGAACGGTTATGCTTCTTCTTCGTAATATTCCGCTTGTTTTTGTTTTTGAGGGATATTGACGCGAGGGGGGTTGTAAGGTTCAGGTTCTACATCATCATCCCAGACATCTCCTCTCACCTCATCATAGTCATAATCGTACTCTTTTTCTTGGCGAGGGGGTTCATAGGAGAGGGGTTCTTCTCGTCGCACATCTCCCCAGTTATCCTCTTCATATTCGTCATAGCGAATTGACTCCGCTTGTCGCCGTGGGGGAGGGGCTGTGATGGGTTGTTCCCAGGTATCTTCATCCCAACGTTCCTCCATCACTGGTTTTCGCACTTCTACAGGGGTTCGGATGGGAATACCTGTTCCCAATTGGTTTTCGGGGCGGGCAGTTGGGGGGGAATAGATATAGTCTTCGTCTTCTTTTTCCCAAGGGGGTCTACCGATGCCTAAACGCTCTAAAACCCCGACAGTTAATTGGGTTAACCGTTCCTCTGACCCTTCAAAAACAATTAGACGGTTGGGGCCGCTACTGACCACTTCTTCTATCCCAATTTCATAGGTACTTAAGACTTGATCAGGAATTTGGGGGTATCCTAAAGAGGCGATAATAATTGAGGACACTTTACCCGTTGCTAAATCAAACTGAAAGTCTCGGACTCGCCCTAAAGGTTCCCCAGCTTCTGTAATCACCTCACTATTAATTACGGGGGTATAAGCATCAATATCAAGGGGTTCGATGGCATCTTCATTGTCAACGAGGATGACATCACCGATTTGACGGATACTAGCTATATACATATATTGGGGCATACCAGACAAAGAAAGTGCATTATCCCTTAGTCCTAGGGCAACAACTTCCCTTTGGTCTATATCGACTAAAATTTCTTTGACGACCCCTAATTTTTTCCCCCCTTCACGGGTGATCACTTGTGTATTAATAAATTCGTTGCGTAATCGGATGTTATCTGTGGTCATTTTGTCTTAGGTTTGATGACTGGCTTTCTAGCGATAGAAAAATCAAATAGCAGGTTTCTAGGTTTGACGATATCGGTCTTAGTTAATCGATAATACCTTAAGAGCTAACTTTTATCCTTAATCACGGTTGGTCAGTAATTAGGATTCAGCATGGGTTTTCATAATCTATAAGTTGCTAGGGTTAAGAATCTGTGTCTTAGCGGACACAATTCCTTAAGGTTAACTTCGGCCCTCAAGTATCTATAAGAAGGCCCTGTCTTATATTTTAACCAATCCCTTGCCATTTTCCTGAACTAGCCAGCCACAAAAAGAACACCTTTGATTGACAAAGATGCTTTCTTTTTAGTGATCTGAGGGAATTTTATGAAAAAAAAGACAAATTATTGAAAAAATCGATTAAACTAAGGTTGTTTCAATTGTTGCGCGCTCAACTGGGCATTCCAGCACGAGAGACTTTTCTAGCTTAACAACATTTTCTAAACTTTCCCAGGTTTCGGTGAAAGGTGAGACAGCTAGACTACAGGCTTTCCATTCGGCTCGAACGGGAACACCCAACTGCTGGCACATTCCTCCTCGACGGCCTTCTGTTTGATAATGACGACAGTAGCGGCAAGATGATGTTAAGCAATTAGCGGTTTTCATGGGAGTTTTACGGCAAGGAGTAATTTTGAAAAATTGAATTTATCTTATACAATCTATTATCTAACATGACCTAATTGATTGTTCCTTGACCCTAATTGCGCCACGGCCTCGATTTGATTGTTTCCCCTGAGTTCTGACCCTTTAGGCTTTTTTAATATTTCTTTTACAAAAATAAACATTATTTCCTAGTAATCCAAGAAACTTAATAAAATAATAGCAGACATTTTTAGACATTTCTTAGGGAAAACACTAGGGATCAAGGGTAAAAACTGTCTCATACAGGAAACATCAAAGAAAAAACCGAAAATTTACTGAGAGAGATTTAGGGGTAAAACTTATAAAATAAAGAATTAATCGGAAGTTGACTGAGATTTTTATTGCCAATGTTGTACCATGCAAAGCGAACATTTGTTCCAACGATTAAGTTCTGCAAGGGGTGTGGGACAGTGACATTGAGGACATAACAGCAGAGTTTGATCTCGATCTTGGAGGACTTTTACCCATTGTTCAAAGGCTGCTTGGGGGGTTGTGGTAACTTCAGGGGATAGGCTGGCTGAAACCCTGGAGATGGCATTTGGAGTCAAGGCTTGAGGCTGATACCACTGGGCAGAAGAAAAGCGAATGTCCTCTAAGGGTTCAGCAGATAAGTGAGTATTGAGTTGTTTTAGCAAAGAATAGCGCGTTAAAGAGAGTTGTTGGGCCCAAACAGCACTGGCAGTAGCTACCCAGAGAATATTGCGGTTGATATATCGGGGGCGTGTCTGAGCAGCAACTCGCTCATTAACTACCTTATCCCAGGCCTGACAAACCGTTTGATATCTTTGATAGGCTGCCAAATGAGGTTGAGCGATGAGGTTAGTTAGTAGTTGATTGAGAGAGTTCAAGGTCATGGAATTATCGCTACAATGAAAAAAGTTATTCGTTTGTTCAGATGCCATTTTAAGGAATAAAAATGAAAAAAATCACCAATTTGACCTTATGCGCCTTCATCGGTGCGGCTACAGTCATTTATACTTATCCCTTCTTCCAAAACGCAGCCCATCAAGTAGCTTATAAATGGGATGGGAAAGCTGAACAATTTCATTACAATTTCTCCAAATATCTTCGCTATAGTTCTTAAGTTTATCTTAAAATTCTCTAGGGATCGTGTTCTCAAGCCTGCTGACGCAGGCTTTGTTTATGGATGACAAAATTGAGAGGCCGGATTGTTTTATAATACGGGCCACATAGCATCATTCAAGGCAGACAAGGCGCAGCCATTCATGACATTTTTTAACAGATCTAGTGGTATTTTACTACACCCAACCTCCCTACCCAGTCGCTTCGGAATTGGAGACTTAGGGGAAGGCCCTTATCGCTTCATTGATTTTTTAGTCGCCAGTGGACAAACTATCTGGCAAGTGTTGCCCTTGGGGCCAACAGGTTATGGCAATTCTCCCTATTTATCCTATTCTGCCCTAGCCGGAAACCCTCTCTTGATCAGTCCTGATATCCTTTACGGCGATGGATTAGTTACCCAGGAAGATTTGGACAGTTTTCCCGAATTTCCGGCTGATTATGTAGATTATGACCTGGTAATTCAAACCAAGTTTCCCCTGCTCAAAAAAGCCAGTGAAACCTTTAAAAATCAGGGTCATGAGGAATTATGGCAAGAATTTCATCAATTCTGCGATCGCCATGCTTACTGGTTAGAAGATTATGCCCTGTTTATGTCTCTCCATGAGGCCCACCCAGGGAAAGGATGGCACCAATGGGAACCTGATTTGGCCAAACGGGAACCCCAAGCCCTTCAAGCTTGCAAAGAACGCTTAGGAGATGCCATTTTCTATCATAAGTTTCTCCAATTTGAATTCTTCCGTCAATGGCAAGGGGTGAAAAAATATGCCAACGAGCGCAATATTCAGATTTTTGGGGATATTCCCATTTATGTCGCCTATGATGGGGCTGATGTGTGGGCCCATTCTGATATTTTTTGTATTGACCCCGAAACCCATGAAATTGAGCTAATGGCCGGTGTTCCCCCGGATTATTTTAGTGCCACAGGGCAGTTATGGGGAAATCCCGTTTATAATTGGGAAAAAGTCCAAGAAAATAACTTTAAGTGGTGGATTCAACGGTTTAAAACAACCTTAGAGTATTTTGATATTGTGCGGATTGACCATTTTCGGGGTTTCCAAGCCTATTGGGGAGTTCCGAAAGGGGAAACCACTGCCATGAATGGGGAATGGCTAGAAGCCCCAGGAGAGGCATTTTTTGAGCGTCTCAAGGAAGAATTAGGGGATCTACCGATTGTAGCTGAAGATTTAGGGGTAATTACCCCAGAAGTGGAAGCTTTACGGGATAAATTTGAGTTTCCTGGGATGAAGATCTTACATTTTGCTTTTGATTCAGATCGGGCTAATCCTTTCTTACCCTATAACTACGTTAAGCGCAATTGTGTGGTTTATACCGGAACCCACGATAATAATACAACAGTGGGATGGTTTGCTGAGCGTAATTTTGAAGAAAAAGCGAGGGTGGGGGACTATTTAGGGTCGATCTGTTCTCAAGGTATTCATTGGAGTTTGATTCGTTTAGCGATGGGTTCTGTTGCTAATCAAGCGGTGTTTCCTTTGCAAGATTTGTTAGGGTTAACAGAGACAGCGCGGATGAATACTCCTGGCCTCGCAGATGGTAACTGGGGATGGCGATATCGTCCTGAAATGTTAACCCCAGAGTTAGGGAAACATTTGCGGTTTTTAACAGAATTGTACGGACGGATTGTTTATCCTGAATATCAGCCCCCTGAAGAGGGATAATAGGAGATTTTTAGCTTATTTTTGGGCTAATATCTATCCTGAAAAGGTAGGGGCAATTCATGAATTGCCCCTTTAAAAGTAATGGTTCTACCGAACTTGCCATGTAAAATTAATAAATGAATACAGGCTAAAGCCTTATTCTATAAGCACAAAGGCTGTCTACACAGCCTAATTTTAAGCCTGAGTAGCCAGGCTTAGTTCCGATAGCTTAACCCGATCGGGTTTAAGCCTGTAATTTTTAATCGTTTTACATCCTAGGTTCGGTAGAGCCAAAGTAATTAAAAAATTATTGTTTATTATGCTACCATGTTTTGAAAAATTATGAATAAAGTTAGACTAGAAAACATTATTAGATACCGTCAAACCGCACAACAAAATTGGCAAAAAACTCAAGTCCAAAGACAAGCAAGACAAGAAAAAGCTTGGACATTAGCAAAACAAGCAGCAACCTTATTAAAAGAACAATTTCAAGTTACAAAAGTTGTTGTTTTTGGCTCACTTATTCGAGAAGATTGTTTTACCCTTTGGTCAGATATTGATCTTGCTGCTTGGGGACTTTCCCCTCAAGATACTTTTCGTGCATTAGAGGTTATCGCCCAATAATTTTTTAACTTGTTTAAGCTTTTTGCGGTAACATTACTACCTCTGCCTCATTACTTTCTCTCGCTACGCGGATTAATAAAGCCGCTAAGGTTAAACTAGCTAAAGTAGAACTACCCCCATAACTCCATAGGGGAAAGGGTAAACCCGTGGTGGGTAAAGCCCCTGTTGCCACACCAATATTTAATAATGCTTGTCCCACCATCATCACCATAACGCCGATCGCCACTAGCCGTTTAACACGATGACTACAATTTACGGCCACTCGTAAAGCAAACGTCGCGTAAGTTAATAATAATATCAGTAAAACAATGCTACCGACAAAGCCAAATTCTTCTGCATAAACCGAGAAAATAAAATCAGTATATTGAATCGGTAAATAAAACAATTTTTGTTGAGACATTCCATAGCCTACGCCAAAAGTTCCCCCCGATCCCACAGCCATCAAACTTTGTACTAATTGATAGCCATTCCCTAAAGGATCAGCCCAAGGATCAAGAAATGCTGTAATCCGTTTCCGTTGATATTCTCGAAAACTAATACTAACAAAAGCAGTTAAAATACCCCCTAAAGCGGTTGTGGTTAAATACATAGATGGAATGCCCGATGCTAAAGCAATTAACCATAAACTCATGCCACATAAAGCCGTGGTACTTAAATTCGGTTGTAATAAAATTCCCGCTAAAACTAAGCCAAATACACCAATCCATTGCAGTCTGACGCGCCAAGAATGTCGATGCCATTGACCAAAAATATAGGCACTTTGCAACACTAAAAAAGGTTTCATTAACTCCGAAGGTTGAATCAAAATTGGGCCCAATTTAATCCAACGGGTTGCCCCATAAACCTCATGGCCTAAACCTGGAACTAAGGTAGAAAGAATTAATCCTAATAACAGTAAAATAGACCAAGGAGCCAACTTGATGATGTATTGTAGGGGCGATCGCGTGATTAAATTAAACCCATGCAACCCCGCCCAGATCCAGATGGCTTGACGAAATACATAATACCAACCATTTCCCGTTTCAGCGAGGGCAACGGGATAGGAAGCGGAAAACAAAGCGATTAAACCCAGAGACAACCAAAGCAACGTTAACCAGCGCAAAAAGCGGGCTTCGTTTGACCAATGCTGTAAATCGGGATTGACAATGGGAAAGATAATCAGAATGAGTTTTCGTAGCACAGTAATTCTCTGACCCTGGGTAAGAATTAATCCATAGAATAGCAGACTCGGTGATTTAATCAGTGTTCCCTGTCCTGATGCTCACTTTTCACGGTATCTTTATTACTCTCATGAGAGAGGGAAGTGTGGGGAGTGTGGGGAGTGTGGGAGGTGTGGGGAGTGTGGGAAGATGAAGATAAGTACAGTTGTCATTAAAAATGGTGGGAGAAATGACCTTGCTTTACTTGGTGAAAAAACCGAGAATCAGATATTCTAAGTAACAATGATCTGAGTGTATTGGTGGTCAAATTTTGTCACACCGATGGAGGAGATAGCACGTTTATGGCTAAAGTATATGTCTTACTATTTAACGCCCGAACTGAAAATGAAGGCATTCATACAGTGCAAATGGGCGATCGCAATAAGATCCTGATGTTTGAGTCAGAAGACGATGCCACCCGTTACGCCTTATTACTCGAAGCCCAGGATTTTCCAGCCCCAACAGTGGAACCCTTTGATTCCGAGGAAATTGAAGCCTTTTGCCAAGACGCTGATTATGATTGGGAATTAGTTCCTGATGGACAGTTAGCCATTCCCCCAGAGCAAAATGTGGATGATCTTGATTGGGAAGGGGACGGAAAAAGTCAAAAGACTGGGGAACCAGACAGCCCCTCAGACTTATCTTCTGAGGAATTAGACAAAATTCGCCGTAAATTAGAGGGCCTACTGTAACCAGCTATGGAAAACTTAGAAGAACGGGGCCATCTGTTAACGGAACAAGTCAACACCAATAGTCACAATTTGGATCAATTAACTTGTTTGGAGTTGGTTGATCTATTCAATCAAGAAGATACCCAAACTCTGAAGGCGATCGCCCAAGCCCGCTTAGAATTGGCTCAAGCGATTGAAGTCACCAGTCAAGCCCTCAGCCAAGGGGGTCGCTTATTTTACGTTGGAGCAGGTACTAGCGGACGTTTAGGGGTATTAGATGCGGCGGAATGTCCCCCCACCTTCTGTACCCATCCTGACATGGTACAGGGCATTATTGCGGGAGGGGCGGCGGCTTTGGTAAGAAGTTCTGAAGATTTAGAAGATCGTCCCGAAGATGGGGCCTCCGCGATCGCTCAACGACAAATCACCAACAAAGATGTGGTGGTGGGTATTAGTGCGGGTGGTACGACCCCCTTTGTTCACGGGGCCTTAGAAGCGGCTAAACAGCGAGGGGCCCGCACCATTGCCATGAGTTGTGTTCCGGCCCAACAAGTCCCGATGATTGTTGATATTGATATTCGTTTGTTAACGGGGCCGGAAATTTTAGCGGGTTCCACCCGTCTTAAGGCGGGAACCGTGACGAAAATGGCTTTAAATATCCTCTCGACGGGGGTAATGGTCAAACTGGGAAAAGTGTACGGAAATCGCATGATTGATGTGTCTGTGACTAACCGCAAGCTCCATGACCGCGCTTTACGAATCTTACAAGAATTAACCGATCTCAATCGAGAAGGGGCGGGATTTTTGTTAGAGCGCAGTGGCAGACGGGTTAAACTAGCTTTATTGATGCACTGGACAGCACTGGATGTTCAAGATTGTCAAGAACTTCTGAAAACCCATCAAGGAAACTTGCGGGCTGCCCTGGAAAGTCACACTCAATCGTCTAATTAATTAAAATTATTGTTAATTAAGCTTATGTTGAATGTCTCTGAGACAACGACCGTTTTCATCATTCTTTTAGTTGCCTTTGGTCTTCTTGCCTGGGGTTATAATCGGGCCAAAGCCTATGGAAAATTGGGGATTTTGGCTTGGTTACAGTCAGTGGTTTTGATGTCTCCTTGGTTAATTTTCTTTGGCTTATTTGCGGTAGGAATTTATCTCAATTTAGTGGGAATTTTACTCTTATTGATAGCTTCTGTTGCTTTTTATATCTATTTAGGAAAACGTCTGAGAGCCGAAGGTCAAGATGTGATGTTGCGAGAAAAAGCCGCGCAACGGTTACAAGAACAAGAAGCCTCAAATCCTATTGAAACTTCCGAATCTTTTCGGACAGAATCAGACCAGAAAATTGTACCTGATGTTCTACCCATTCCTGAAGAAGACTTACAATTAATTAAGGGGATTTTTGGCATTGACACTTTCTTTGCAACGGAAACAATTTCTTATCAAGAAGGAGCAATTTTTAAAGGCAATTTAAGAGGAGAACCCGATCAAGTTTATGACCGTCTCTCTGCAAAACTTAAAACTAATTTTGGAGAAAAATATCGTCTCTTTTTAGTGGAAGGAACAGAAGGACGACCAGTCATGATTGTTCTTCCTAGTACGGACGATCCTCAACCAGCAACCCTCGTTCAAAAAAATTTAGCCTTAGTGTTATTAGTGGCAACAATTGTCACCACTTTAGAAGCATCTGGCATTCTTTTGGGCTTTGATTTATTTAATAATTGGGGTCGCTATCAAGAAGCTATTCCCTTGAGTTTAGGAATTTGGGCTGTCTTAATTTCTCATGAAATTGGCCATCGTATTTTAGCAAAACGATACAATTTAAGGCTTAGTTTGCCTTTCTTTCTTCCTACTTGGCAAATTGGATCTTTTGGAGCAATTACTCGTTTTGAATCCTTAATTCCTAGCCGTACTGCTTTATTTGATGTCGCCTTAGCGGGGCCAGCATTAGGGGGAATTATTTCCTTTGTTTTATTAATTATTGGCTTGATTTTGTCCCATGAAGGAAGTCTTTTTCAAGTGCCAACGCAGTTTTTCCAAGGCTCAATTTTAGTCGGCAGTTTAGCCAAAGTTGTCCTAGGGGAACAATTGCAAAACTCGATTGTTGCTGTTCATCCTTTAACCATTGTGGGATGGTTAGGTTTAGTAATCACGGCCCTGAATTTAATGCCGGCTGGTCAATTAGATGGAGGCCGAATTGTCCAAGCAATTTATGGCAGAAAAACCGCTAGACGGACAACCATTATTACCTTAATTGTCTTAGGACTTGTGACCTTATTTAGCCCGGCTAATCCTATTCCTTTATATTGGGCTATTGTCATTTTATTCTTACAACGAGACTTAGAACGGCCTAGTCTCAATGAATTAACAGAACCCGATGATACCCGCGCTGCTTGGGGATTATTAGCTCTCTTTTTAATGTTAGCAACCTTGATTCCCTTAAGTCCAGGATTGGCTGGAAAATTAGGCATTGGTGGATAATTATTACGACCAAAAACTGGGACATAATCTTCCCAATGAAATGTTATCGGCCTCTTTTGGCCTTTCTTAACGAGAGGGAAACGAGTATACTTTTAAAGGCGATTAATATTCAGAAGAATTTCTGTGTGATAACTCATGTTTAATCTGAGCAAATTAACGACAAAATTACCATCTTTAATCTTGACAACTTCTCTTTTAATCCTACCTTTAACGGCTTGTAATGGGGGAAAAACTACCAATGGAAACACCACAGGAGAAAATAGTCAAACAACCAACAGTCGTCTGGAAATCGTTAAACAAAGGGGAAACCTGATCTGTGGGGTTAATGGGGAAGTACCTGGATTTAGTTTTGTGGACGAAAAAGGTCAATATTCTGGGTTGGATGTGGATGTTTGTCGAGCGATCGCGGCAGCTTTATTTGGGGACGCGACTAAGGTTGAATATCGTAAACTCAGCGCACAAGAACGATTTTCTGCGGTTCAATCAGGAGAAGTGGATGTTCTCAGTCGTAACACGACTTGGACTCTCAGTCGAGATACAGCAAATGGCATGGAATTTGCCCCCACTGTCTTTTATGATGGTCAGGGACTGATGGTGACGAAAGCTAGTGGTGTGAGCAATATTGAAGGATTAGCTGGTAAATCGATTTGTGTCTTAGCAGGAACCACGACGGAACAAAATCTGGCGGATCAGATGCGTAAACGAGGTGTAAAGAACTATAATCCCGTAGTTTCCGATGATGTTGATACTCTTTATGCAGCTTATCAAGAGGGACGATGTGAAGGGGTAACGGCGGATCGTTCTCAATTGGTGGCCCGTCGTTCCATTTTGCCGAAACCGGATGATCATGTGATCTTAGATGTGGTATTGTCGAAAGAACCCTTAGGCCCTGCGGTAAAAAATGGTGATTCTGCTTGGTTTGATGCGGTAAAATGGATTACTTTTGCTCTTTTTGAAGGGGAAGAATTGGGAATTACTTCTCAAAATGTAGACAAGTTTGAAACCAGTGAAGATCCTAATGTTAGACGCTTTTTAGGACTAGATGATAAGTTAGGAGAAGGGATGGGATTACCGAATAATTTTGCCACCAGCATTATTAAACAAGTGGGCAATTACGGTGAAATTTATGACCGAAATATTGGTAAACCGTTAGGATTAGAACGGGGGCCCAATAAACTTTGGACTGACGGGGGATTGTTATATTCTCCCCCATTTAGATAAGTCAAATAAATCTCAAAAATTGTTTGTTTAAGCTTAATTTTTAGTCTATATTTCCTGAGTCTATTTGGCAAACTTAGGAAATTATAGCGTTTTTTAAATTATGAATCCAGAAAAAATACCCTTGTGGCGCAATGCAAAATTTATCAACATTTTTCTGCAAGGAATTCTAATTATTTTTCTTGTCCTATTATTAGCTATATTAACCAATAATTTAAGCAATAATTTTCAACAACTAGGGTTAACTTTTGGCTTTAACTTTATTCTTGATCCTGATCTAAATTCCCGTTTTGATATTGGGGATTCTCCCATTCCTTATCAAGCGACTGATCCCTATAGTCGCGCCCTTTTAGTGGGATTACTCAATTCTCTAAGAGTGATGATTAGTGGCATTATTTTAGCCTTTATTTTAGGAGTAATTATTGGCTTAGGAAGATTATCTAATAATTGGTTAATTCGTAAAATATCGACTTTTTATGTAGAAATTATCCGCAATACGCCTTTACTTTTACAATTGTTCTTTTGGTACTCTGTTGTTTTTCTTAAACTGCCCAAAATTGACAAACCTTTAATTTTTTTTGATTCAGTTTTTTTATCCAATCAAGGGCTTTACTTACCTTGGCCAATGGGAAATTTACAAACGTTTTTAGCGGCTTTGTTTTTGATCATTATTCCCATTTTTGGCGTGATAATCTGGAAAAAGAATGATCAAAACATAATTCAACAAGGCATTAACAATAAACTCTATCTAATTCTCTTAATTATCCTAATAATTTTGGTTATTTTCCTGATAATCTGGGGATTAGATTGGCAAATTCCCCAATATGAGCGTCAACTTAAAACGATTCAAGGTGGTTTGACTCTCTCCCCTGAATTTGCTACCCTATTAGTGGGTTTAACTGTTTATACTGCTGCCTTTATTGCTGAAGTTATTAGGGCAGGAATTCAATCTGTTTCTCAAGGACAATGGGAAGCAGCGAAATCCTTAGGATTAAGCTCAGGATTAATTATGCGCTTTGTAATTTTTCCCCAAGCATTACGGGTAATTATTCCGCCTTTAACGAGCGAATTTCTCAATTTAGCTAAGAATTCTAGTCTAGGGAGTGCTGTTGCTTATCGAGATATTTATGCCGTTGCGAGTACCATTTCTAATCAAACCGGAAAATCCCTGGAAATGTTGCTCATTGTCATGATCACCTATTTAACTATTAATCTGATTATTTCTACAGGGATGAATTGGTTAAATCGTTTGGTACAAATTAAAGAAAATTAGACAATTTTTTATTATTTCTTTATACAATAGAGATTAAAAATTCTTTCAGACAAACAATGGTAACTCAATCTCAACCCACAACCGAACCTACTTGGTTAACAATTGTTCGTTTACTTAGATGGGATAAACCCGCAGGACGACTCATTTTAATGATTCCTGCACTTTGGGCGATTTTTTTGGCAGCGCGGGGTATTCCTCCCTTACCCTTAATTGGGGTGATTATTCTCGGAACTTTGGCTACCAGTGCCGCAGGATGTGTTATCAATGATCTTTGGGATAAAGATATTGATCCCCAAGTAGAAAGGACTCGTAAACGTCCTTTAGCGTCTCGTGCTTTATCCATCAAGGTTGGCATTGTGATCGCCTTTATTGCACTGATTTGTGCCGCTATTTTAGCATTTTATCTTAATCCCCTCAGTTTTTGGCTTTGTGTTGCGGCGGTTCCTGTTATTATTTGTTATCCTTTAGCAAAACGGGTCTTTCCGATTCCTCAATTAGTGTTATCCATCGCTTGGGGATTTGCAGTATTAATTAGCTGGACAGCCGTAACCGGAAAATTAGAAAATTACACTTGGGTATTGTGGGGAATAACTGTATTTTGGACATTAGGATTTGATACGGTTTATGCGATGTCTGATCGAGAAGATGACCGGAAAATAGGCATTAATTCCAGTGCTTTATTCTTCGGAAAATATGCCGGGGAAGCGGTGGGAATCTTTTTTGCAGCAACAGCAGGACTTTGGGCTTATTTAGGGGTAATTATGCACCTAAATTTAGGGTTTTGGGTAGCATGGGCTATTACTTTAGGGGGTTGGATGATACAGTATATCCGTTTAAGTTCCCCGGAAATTCCTCAAGAAACCTATGGTAAAGTTTTTAGTCAAAACGTAAATTTAGGCTTTCTTTTATTAGCCGGAATTATCATGAATAGTTTGTTCTAGCTCGTTCTGCCTGAGCCTGATCAAAATAGGTTTTTACTTAATATAATACTAAGATTAATTCTTGTTGATATTCTTTAGTTAAGGGATGATCAGAGCCTAATAAATTAAAAATAGCTACCATCGCTTTTCTTGCCCCATCTTCTCGATATTTACGGCTTGATTGGACAATTTGTAAAAAGAGTTTTAACGCGGCCTCATAGTCTTCAATAAGAGTTAATCTAGTGGCTTGAGCAAATAATTGATCTAATTCACTTTCTCCAGGATTTTCTAGACTTTTCTTCAACTCAATTAAGGTTTGCATTCCTTGAGCTTTGGCATAATACTCTTTTTGAAGAACCCCAATTGTATTGAGCATTTTTGAGGCATCTTCTAAACGATTCAAACGGATTAAAAATTTAGATGCTTCTAGAATTAATTGGGGATGATTAGGATATTTTGCAAACAATTCATCTAATAATTCCTTGGCTTTAGGGACATTTTTATCCGCCATTGCTTGGTGCATTGCTTCGAGTTTAGAATCCAAGTCCGATTTAAGATTAAATTGTGCTAATAAATCGCGGATATCTGCTTCAGGTAAAACCCCAACAAATCCCTGCATAATTTCCCCTTGAAAGGCAATTTTTACATCAGGAACCCCTTCAACACCAAACCGTTGCGCTAAGTCTGGATGCAGATCAATATCAATGGTTGCTAAAATGAAATCATACTCTTCTAAAAGCTTTTCTAAAATCGGTTTTAATAATTTACAGGGGCCGCACCAAGTGGCAAAAAAGTCAATCAAGACTAGGCTTTCATAAGACTTTTCAATCACTTCTGTTTCAAAGTTTTTACTATCAACAACGATAGAATATCCCATCATTTATTCTCCTTATTTTTGCTAATTAATCTTCGTACAATTCAATCGGTAATCCATCAGGATCTTGAAAAAATGTAAATCTTTTTTCTGTCAATTCATCCCGTCTAATAGGTTCAACGACTATTCCCTTACTGGTCAATTCGTCTACCATTTTATCTAACTCGTTTACCCTTAACGCTAAATGTCTTAAGCCACAAGCTTCAGGATAACTCATTCTAGCAGGTGGATTAAGAAAATAAAATAATTCAATATAATCATTTTCTCCTAATCTTAAATCAAGTTTATAAGAGTTTCTCTCTGTTCTAAAGGTTTCTCGAATGAGAGAACATCCCAAAATTTCTAGATAGAATTGTTTGGATTGTTCGTAATTAGAACAAATAATGGCAACGTGATGAAATCCTTGAACATTCATACTGTTGTTAGTATAATCGTTTTTGGCTTTTGAGAGACTATTTATCAATAATATTTATTTTAAAAACAGTCTCCGATAGCTGACATTTTTCCATCATACCACTCCAACCGGAAACTTACCAGAAATAGCGATCAGGATGAATAGTCGTCTGACGGTTATTAGCATTATATTCTAATAGATATTGGTGAGCGATCGCATCTTGTTCTTGGAGTTGTTTTAACTCCTTTTCCCTAATTTCCGTATCTGTGGATAAGAGAATAACTTGTTCAGAAGCAGTGGGGAAATAACGTTCAACTAAATTATTACGATGAGATGAATCTAGTCTACCTAAAGGAGTATCAATCGCAATGGGTAAATTCCGTCCTGACACCCTCGCTAAACCCCACAAAAAAGCAATAGATAAGAGTTGTTTCTCTCCTGCAGATAAGCGATGTTTGGGTACAGTATTTCCGTTAGGATCATAAAGAGAAAGACCAAAATTATGGGTGTCGATTGCAACCCGATGAACCAAATCAGACTTATGTAATAAATAACGGAAACATTCAGTGACTTCCCCTTCTAGTTTATTAAGCTTTTTCAGGGTTAATCGTTCCTTAAACAATTGTAGGGTATTTTGCACCTTAGCAGCAGATTGAATAATATGTTCATTATTTTGTTTATCTATCGCTTCATCAGTATAACTTTTCAGTTCTTTTCTCGTCATTGAAATTGCTTTATCTGCTTCTCTAACTCGTCTTTCTGCGGTATTATAATCTGATTGAATTTTACCCACTTCTTTTTGTGTTGCGGTGAGTGCATCACTGAGTTTTTGATAATCTTCTGGGGAAGCAGCAACCTGTAATTTGCGTTCATTATTATCTAAATTAATTTCTAAGTTTTGGAGATTTTTCAGGTATTTTTGAGCATTATCTAATTGTAGGGGTAATTGATGGTCTAATAGGGTGTTAAGTTGAGTCAATTCGTCTTCAGTAATTCCCAATATCAAAGATATATCGACTTGAGATGCTTGATTAAGGGTTTCATATTCTTGGTCTAAAAATGTTTGTATTTTCTCTAATTTATCTTGGCTGAGTTTTAGAGTTTCTAAATAAGAAAGCAGTTTTTGATCGCGCTGTTGTAAAACCGTTTTAGCGATGGTTGCTTGTTGTTGTTTGATTTCCGCAGAACCTTGATCTTTTGCTTGGTTTAGTAAAGGGGAAATTAATGCTAAGGGTAAATTCGTTGTTGCTAAACTTACCATCTCATCGCGTTGCTGTTGTATTTTCTCTTTTAACTCATCAATGGTTGTTTTTAAAGAACTACTTTCCGATGCTATTTTTCCCCCTTCAATCCGAAATCTTTCTGATGCTTCTTTAAACTTAGTTTGTGCGCGTTTTAATTGATTATCCACAGATGAGTGTTCTTGTTTAGCATCTTCTAATTCTTGCTGATAGTGATTTAATTTATTTTCAATTTCTTCAATGGTTTTTAGTTGAGATTGACTGGCTAAGTTTTTGCGTTTACGACCGACTAAAACTTCTAAATCTACTGCTAATCTTTCCACTAATTCTAATCCTAACAAAGATTGAATTGCCTCAATAACAGAAGGAGGTGGGGTTTCCTGTTCTGCTAATTCTTTGACCTGTTCTCCATCAAATAAAAATAAGTTAGAAATACCCAAAGGGAGTAAAGTTTCAATATATTCATCCCAGGTATCTGCTAATGCTTTATCTGGCCAATCTGTATCAAGAATTCCTAAGATATCTTTACCATCTTTGGGTTGTTTATCCCAAGAACGAACAATTCTTAATTCCTTCCATTCATCATCAATAAAATGCTCAAATGCTAATTCGATGCGAGTTTTTTCTCCTAGGGGGGTTTGGTTATTAATTGCTTGAATCAAAAAATCAGTATAACTTAAACTATTACGAGTAGAACATTGGGCCCGTTGTCCATATAATGCGAGACGAATAGCATCCATGAGGGTTGTTTTACCTCCTCCGTTCATTCCCCCAATAAGGATAATCGGACGGGAAGTACCGTCAGTTTTGGTGCGAAGGTTAATAACATTTTTACCCGCGTAGGGGCCAAAGTTTATGAGAACTAATTCAGTGAATAACATTAGGGGATGACGTTACCAAATAATTTGTAGTTGAGGGTAAAGTTAGGGAGAATATTCTCACCAGAAAGGGTTTGAGGTGAGGTTAACATTTCTTTAGGTTGAGTTTGACGATAAATTTCGACTTGATATGTTTTTAGGTTAATTAACCAACCCAGTTTAACCCCATTTTCTTGATATTCTTGCATTTTTATTTGAGTCTCTTTGAGGGCGTCACTGGGAGAGAGTAACTCTAATACAAAGTCAGGAGAAATGGGAGGAAATTTTTCTTTTTGGTTTGGGGTTAAATTATCCCATCTTTCTTGTCTTATCCAAGCAATATCTGGGGAACGGTTGGCCCCATTGGGAAGTTTAAAGCAGGTAGAAGAATCAAACAATTTGCCTAATTTGTATTGTCGGTTCCAGAAACCAAATTCAATGAGAAGTTCTGCATTAACATTTCCGGTTTCTCCTCCTGTGGGAGACATAATGATGATTTCTCCTTGTCTATTGCGTTCAAATTTTAGATCGGGGTTACGACGACAAAGTTGATAGAAGGTTTCGTCTGTAAGTTGTCCGACTGCATCAAGATTTAGGGAATAATTGATCATAGATATATCTTACTTATGAATTATCAGGTTGCTGACCAAATTTAATCTTTCCCCAGGAGAGTTGTTTATTTGGGGATGTTTCTTCGGGGTTTAAGGTCTTTTTGAGTTCTTCTTTTACCTGGGAGATGTCAATTTCTTCTTGTGCAATGGCATTTTTTAAGTTACGTTTTAGGTGTGCATTTTTAATCGCATCATCCTGGGAACGGGAACTCGTATCAAAGCATTTTTCCAGGTCGCCATAGATACCAATACGACGAGATTTAGTGTAAAATTGTCTCTCAGTATCAAGAAGTCTGGCCATTAATTCTAAGTGCATAGCATCTTCCCCACACAACTCAGATAAAATGTCCCATTCATCACTTCCTAATAAACTGTGTCCGACTCCGGGACGACTATCAGTAAAAGGTTCTCCGGTGACTTCTTCATAAATGCGGGGTAAACTATCATCAAATTCGTGTTTTTCTTCTAACCATATCCGTCGAATTTCACTTAATTCTTCTTGGGTAATAAGGGTGATGTCTTTCATGTCATCTGGTGCATTTTGACGTACTTGTACTTGTGCTTCTAATACTCGTCTTAACCAATGTTCTCGCCAATATTTAGTATAGGGGCCAGGCACAGGTTCAATTTTGTCCGTGCCAAATAATTCTACTTTTCCATAGATTCGTCTAAAGTCTCTTTTATCTCGATCATTTTTAATATCCAATTCATTACGAATATCTAATAATGGTTGTAACCATTCTTTTTCTTCATCATTTTGGATCATTGCTTCCATTGATTTATCTTTATTTACCATTGTGCAAACCCAACAACCCAAACGGGAATCTCCACAACTAGGAGTAGATGTGTCAACAACTAAAGGGCATTCATTATCAGCAGTTGCACCCCGATACAAAGTAAATAAATCTTTATTATCTCCCCCCCAAGGATTTTCCCATTGCATTAAATACAACCAAACTTCATCTGTTTTCCAGTCTTCAATGGGGCTATAAACAAGAGAATTAGGTAAATGAGCATTTGGGCTAAGACGCTCTCTTAACCTTCCGGCTTCATGCTTTTTCATTGTTTCTGCTCGTTTAATACTTTCCGCTTTACGAGTCCCTAAAATAACGATTGTTTCACCATGCGCTCTAATCATGTTACGGATGAAATAGTTAACAGGTTGGATTTTCATGCGATCCGTACACCAGCGAAATCCAGGGCGAGGCGCAGGATAGCCTTTACCCATTAAACACACCCAAAAAGTAGCTTCAGACAAAGGATGTAGTAAATGGGGCCTAATAGGCATTTTTTGTGATTGTGCCGCTTCTTTAAGTTGTGTTGAGCATTTACGAACCCATGCTGAAACAATTGGGTTTTCTACTAAAGTATCAGTTGTGATTACATGAATGGTTTTATGACGCTTTTCGGTGGGTAATGCTGCGATCGCATTCCAAATTAGTTGTAAAACTGCTGTACTATCTTTACCTCCCGAATATCCAATCACAAACGGAATGTCATCAGCACAATATAACTCTTGAATTTCTGCTGTTAACTTCTGTATATCTTCAACTAATTCCGTAACAGTACGAGGGGGAAAGAGGGTTGTCTGTATATCTGTCATACCCAAAAGTCAGTAGTTTCCTGGATTCCTAAGAGTTTAGCGTGTGATTATGATAGAAGGGTAAGTATTTTCCCAATAATCTAGTCTACTATCATATATGTTTGACTCAATGCCTCACCATAACGAAATTAGCCAACATCTCAATCAGGCCTTAGAATCTTACCTCTCTAAGTTTTACCGTGAAAAATGTTATCTTGGGTTAAGGTTTAGTCAGGGCAAACGAACTATGATTCAAATTAATGTACCTGCCCACGACTTACCTATTTTACTACAAACAAAACATTCTGAAAATAATGATCCTGATTCTGGCAAAAATCGCCCAGAAGTTCAGGGCCATGCAGAAGAAGTTAAGCAATATATTTTAAAGCGCGTTAAACAGAATAAACCCTGGATTTTAGGAACACTTACAGCCAATATTGATCCCCATCCCGATAAAATTCAATTGATAGACTTAGCGAGAGGACTTTGTTTAGTAGTCATTCAGCGCGGGGTAAAATTAGATATTACTGATGGACAACATCGAAAACGGGCAATTCATGAACTGATTGAAAGTGCCGACGGCGAATTAATTGGAGATAATGACTTTCCCATTACCTTAGTCTTAGAAAAAGATTTTAATCAGTGTCAAATGGATTTTCGAGACATGGCCCAAAGTAGGGTATTAGATAAGTCATTATTATTGTCTTTTGGAGAATTTGAGGGACTTATTGGTATTATGAAAACCGTACAGGAAAAAGTATCAATGTTTCGAGATAAAACCGAAGCAATAAAAAAATCTCCTTCTACGAAAGATAAACTAATTTATACTAGAAATTATATCGCAAAAATGGTTAGTTGCGCTTTTGTAAATAACTCAAACTCAGAACTAGAAGACTGGGATGTAGAAGCATCATCTAATGCTTTAATTAGTTGCTTAAATCAATTTTTCTCGGAATGCGAACAGACTAGATATATTTTTGAAACTGAAGTAGCAGAATTAACTATTGAAAAAGTCGCAAATTTCAAAGAAGATTGTGTTTTAGGACGTAGTGTAGGTTTAGAAGTATTAGGGCGTTTACTCTACTTTACTTATGACAAAGAAAATGGTTATTTCGATAGTTCTAAAGTGTCTCAATTAGCACAATTAGATTGGTCAGTGAGTAGTAAAGTTTGGGAAAATAATATTATTAGAGTTGATCCTAATCCGAAAAATCCTTCAAAACCAAATAAAATTTCTGCAACTATGGGAAGTGTCAACAGTGCAGTTGAGCAAGTTAAAATTCATTTAGGATGGATACAGCCTCATCCTCATCAATATCAATTTTATTCCTAAGTTACAGCAAGAACTTTCACCCCATTGCCAAGTTTTCTATTTTAGTGAACAACAGGGAAGGCTGTTAAATCCATCTTAATTAAACAAAAAATTATGAACTATTGAGTAATTACTGTCTCCCACTCCCTCAATAAACCCTCTATCCCATCCTCTGTAATATCAGATAAATTTAATTCTTGTAACTTATCTTGCCAATTATGAGGATAATGTGTTAATAAAAAGCGTCCGATTTCACCCAAAGCGAATAATAGCTTATCCATTGGTTTATCGTATTCCCCAACCGCTAAATATTGACCAACTTGCTGCCAATAAGACAAAGCAAAAACTAATTTTTCTTCTTTATTTGTAATAGGAATATCCCTTAATAATTCAACCGTTGCCTGATATAAATGATATAAAGTAAACAACTTATCAGAAGTTTTAGGAATTCTATCCCCTTCCAAATAGGTATAACTGTTAAAAAAAGCCACATCTTTAACGACTGTTTGAACCATCAAAGCAATGGGATCTCGACTATCGTAAAGAAGGGTTAAGGTAGCAGGTAACTGTATTCCCCAACGATTGAGATCAATAAACATTTGTTGCGATCGCCTTAACCCAGTATCAATATACAAAATCAGGGGAATGGTTTCATAACGCAACCCTGGACTTTCCCCCATGGCCACCTCTAAGGCAACCCGTCGATGTAACCCGTCATGAATGGTTAACCGTCCCTCCATCGGAATGCGTAACCGTCCTATTTTGCGAAACTCTGCCACCTCTCCCAATGCTTCAAAAGTCGTATCAGCATCAATACTGGCAGTAATGGCAGAAAACACATAATCTTGGGGATTTTCCAGGATATAACGGGCAATTTTCTTAATTCGTCCCTTATTTATTCGTCGCTGACTGAGGGTAGGAAGGGTTAAACTATTCTCAGCTAAGGGAAACAGCTTAGGCAAAATACCCAAGGGACACATCGATACATAATACTCCCGTTTCCCCTGAATACCGCGAATAACGGGCAAAACATACTCAAAACCGACCATCACAAAATGCAGATCTAAGACAGTTATATTGTAATTTAAAACTGCCATGTAGTTTTTAAAAACTTATACAAGGTTTGAGTTTCGGATTTTCAACCCTGTAGGGGTAAACGGCCGTTTACCCCTACATAACCTGGTTTCGTCCTTCAACCCAACCTACAGAAAAAAGTTTGATAAAATGCCATGAGTGATGAGTGTAAACTAAGCTAATTCTGAGAAGTTGCTAAATGTATGAAAAAGTTACCTATGGGCCCGTTAGTTAACCGTTTTGGAATGTGGGGAGTTCCCCTAATTTCTGCGATCGCAGTTCCCATGGCCCTTATCCATTGGCAACCCTCAGACACTACCGCAGATCTAGAAACCAAGGCCCCCCCATTACCTCCCTTAAGCCAACTGCAACCCCCTCCCGTCCCCAAACCCCCCGTCAATGACCCCTCATTGACCCTAAAACAGCCCCATCCTAAGCTTCAGTCTCCTCAACCTCAAACCTCCCCAAAACCCCCCTCACCCCAGCCTAAAGCCTCTCCTAAACCCCCGTCCCCCAAACCCAAAGCGGCGACTAAACCCCCATCTCCACCCCAACCCCTGGCCCCGGCCCCCGCTGACTATCAACCCCCACCCTTAGAGATCAGGGTGGCAATTTTACGGGATGAACCCATGACCACCCTTGGGACTTCTGGCCAGGCTATTATTACCGATAGAGATGGGAGACAAGTCAAAACCCTTGCTGGTAGTCAAGGATGGAACGTACAACCCGACGGGGCCGCGTTATCAGTTGGGGGAAATTCTGTACCTGGGGTGGTGTGGGTACAACCAACCCAAGGCAGTTTAATCTATGTAGGCGATCGCTGGTATCGGGGGAAAATTTTGCTGGTATCTCAAGGAAATAGCCTCTTAGTGGTCAATTATGTGGACTTAGAGCATTATTTATACAGTGTAGTAGGCAGTGAAATGCACGCCAATGCACCCACAGAAGCATTAAAGGCCCAAGCGATCGCTGCCCGTTCCTATGCCTTAGTTCATATGATCCGCCCCGCTAGTTCTTGGTACGATTTAGGCAATACCCAACGTTGGCAGGTGTATAAGGGTTTAAATAGTGAATATAATACGGGTCATCAGGCGGTACAGGAAACTATGGGACAAATTTTGAGTTATAAAGGGGGAGTTGTCGAGTCCCTTTATGCGTCAACAGATGATATTGTAGCCCGGGCCCATGGGGGAAGGGGAATGAGTCAAACAGGGGCCTATGAATTGGCTAAACAAGGGTATGATTATCAACAAATTTTAGAGAATTATTATCCAGGAGTAGGGTTAGCGAGATTGGTGTTACAGAATTGATAGGTTTAGTCTTTTTTTACAAAACAATATCGTTAGTAAAATAATAATAACGATAAGATCTATAATATGGAAGTCGTCTATCCCTTACAAGGAATTGAATTTGAATGGGATGCCAAAAAAGCTCAAGTTAATCTGGAGAAACATGGCGTAACATTTGAAGAAGCAGCCGAGGCATTTTTCGATCCATTTTATCAAACAGGAGACGCTACAGTCAGTGGTGAAATAAGAGAATTTATTCTCGGTTATTCTCTAGCTTATCGTATTTTATTTATCGTTTATGTAGAAAGAAATCAACGAACGCGCATTATTTCTGCTCGTCCAGCCACTCCTAGGGAGAAAAAACAATATGAACAAGACTAATGAAGAAACTATTCTTAATATTAAATCCCGTCCCTCAGAAAGTGTATCGATTGCCATTCCGAAAGATACTTTAGAATCCCTTAAAAAGATAGCAGATAATCAGGATATGTCTTTAGAAGCTCTATTAAAATTTTACATTGGAAAAGGGTTACGTCAAGACTTAGCAAAATTATCCTCTGATGCAGAAACAAACGTTTATCATTATTGAAGTTAAATTCTGTTTAATTGTGTGATTATCTCCTAATCACTAACATCTGATTGCCTCCTTTTTGTAACTCATATTCAACTTTAATAATAGATACATCATATTCCATTTGTTGAAACTCATGAATAATCGGATCAAGATGGGGAGAAATCTCTAACATCAAAGTTAATAAAGGAAAAATTCTCACCTCTGAACTCACCCGAAGCATTTCTTGAATTGATTCAAGATGAAACTTCAAATCATAATGATCTGAATACAAAAATAGAAAATGAGAACATAACGCTAAGTCAAAATTATTATCATTAAATGACAGATTTGGCAAGATATCTAAACAATATCTTTGACTTTTTTTACCTAAATCATAATCAGCTAAAAATTCCTGAAGTACCTTAAGCCGATTTTTCCGTAAATTATCAGGAGAGTGATGATAAGACCAAACCCAATCATTGGGGGTTGCTTTTACCTGTTCAATAATATTATCGATAACAGTATTAAATCGCTGTTCAATTTCCTCTCCTGTAAACTGATAAATGGGATCAATAGAAGTAATAGAAACCCATTGTTTTGTGCCTTCTGCATTAAAACTAGCTGGCCCATCAGCCACCCCTAAAATTGTTTTTTTTAGATCAGCAGCAGACAGATTAAACATTTTGATATATTCATCAAACGACCGACCAAACGGAACCACATTTTCTAATTGCATCACCATAACATTACCTTCAACCAAAATTAATCAAACTCTGTTCCCCCATCACTCCCTTATCCCGTTAAAATGCTAAGCTTAAGCTTAAGATTCTCGAAATATTTGAGCGTATGAATCCTGAGTCAACGACTTCCCCACCTAACCCCAACCCATCACCACCAAAACCCTACTCCCAAGTCCACATAAAACGGGCCGGAAAGAAACTCCTGTTAATCTTGCCCGACACAGAACCCAAAGATGTCAATAAAGACTGGGTAGAACTGCTACAGGACTTAAAATACTGCTTAAACCATCATAAAGGAACCTGGACTCCAGGCACAGCCGTTCATCTCTTAGTAGAAAACCGCTTACTCGATAGCCGACAATTTCACCATATTGGAGAAGCGTTAGAGTCTGCTGAACTAAAATTAACCCGTGTCTTTACCAGTCGTCGTCAAACTGCCATCACCGCAGCAACGGCCGGCTATTCTGTCGAACAAGAAGCCCCCAAACGAGAGCTTTTATTTACAGAACAACCCACCCCAACCAACTTAACCGAACCCTTACACCTCAAAACCACCGTCCGTTCTGGGGTAGCTATTCGTCATCCAGGAACTATTATTATTCAAGGAGATGTCAACCCAGGAGGTGAAATTATCGCCGATGGGGATATTATAATTTGGGGATGTTTACGGGGAATTGCTCATGCCGGGGCTAAAGGCAACCCAGAATGTTGTATTATGGCTCTCCGAATGCAACCCACCCAATTACGCATTGCCGATGCGGTGGCCCGGCCCCCGTCAGAAAACCCAGACATGATTGGGCCAGAAGTGGCTTATATTACGTCTGAAGGAATTCGCTTAAAGTCTGCCCTGAATTTTAGTAAAACCCATATTTTTACCCCAAGGGAAAAAGGATGGACAGAAAAATTAGCAGCAAATCCTGGTTAACATTAAATTCTAGTTTGATAATTGAGTTTTAAATTATGAGTCGTGTTATTGTTATTACCTCCGGTAAAGGAGGGGTTGGCAAAACTACTATTACAGCAAATTTAGGGTCGGCAATCGCCCGTTTAGGCTTCAAGATTGCTCTGATTGATGCTGACTTTGGCCTAAGAAATTTAGATTTACTCCTGGGACTAGAACAACGGGTTGTTTATACGGCTATTGATGTTTTGTCCGGGGAATGTACCATTGAAAAGGCCTTGGTTAAAGATAAACGGCAACCCAATTTAGTGCTGTTACCTGCGGCCCAAAATCGTACTAAAGAAGCTATTAGTCCCGAAGAAATGAAGCAATTGGTGTCCCAATTAGATAAACAGTTTGATTTTATCTTTATTGATAGTCCTGCGGGGATTGAAATGGGTTTCCGTAATGCCATTGCGCCGGCCCAAGAAGCGATTATTGTGACGACTCCTGAAATGGCGGCTGTACGGGATGCGGATCGAATTGTGGGGTTATTAGAAAGCGAAGATATTAAACAAATTCACTTAATTGTTAACCGCATCAAACCTAAAATGATTCAGCTAAATCAGATGATTAGTGTGGAAGATATTTTAGATTTATTGGTAGTGCCTTTAATTGGCATTGTTCCTGATGATGAACGGATTATTGTTTCTACCAACCGAGGGGAACCTTTAGTGTTAGAAGAAACTCCTTCTCTGCCAGCGATCGCTTTTAATAATATTGCCCAACGATTAGATGGCAAAAAAATTCCTTTCTTAGATTTAATGGCCGCTGATGATAACTTATTCAATCGTTTTCGCCGCCGTTTTTTCGGTAATTAACCCCTTTTTTTCATTGAGTTAACCTAATGATTCTTGAATTACTTGAAAAATTATTCCCCTGGAAAAGTTCCCCAAAAAGTGGGGAAGATGCAAAACGCCGTCTTAAGTTTATCATTGCTCATGATCGGGTGGGACTTGATCCGGAAATGGTCGAAGCGATGCGTCAAGATATTCTAACAGTCGTCAGTCGTTATGTGGATATTGATCCTGATGAGATGGAATTTTCTTTAGAAAGCGATCAACGAATGACTGCTTTAATTGCTAATTTACCCATTCGTCGGGTTAAACCAGAAAAAGTCACGCCTCCTAAGTCTTTGAGTACGGAGTAATTTGGATGACAGCCTAGAAGACTATGTTATCGATAGTTCGTCGGAGTAATTCATCAATTACTCCGACAGATGGAGTCTGTGAGTAAGTCCTGATGAACTTATCCTTGGGAATTTAACCATCCAGCACTTAAAACGATAGTCAAAGCAATAAAAACCGTGCTGAGAGTCCAAGTGACTTGGTTTAAGGTCTTTTCAGCACTCTTAGCTGACGTAAATAATTGCGCTTGTCCCCCAATACCCCCCAACCCGTCCCCTTTGGGACTATGTAAGAGGATGAGAATGACTAACAAAGCGGCGGAGACTGTCCAAATAATCTGAATAAGTTGCGGTAAGGTCATTAGTTTCTTAAAGGCTTATGATTGGTTAACGAGAAATGCGAACAGGGGTACGATTCGTTTTGATTTCCACCTGGGCAGGTTGAATCAGCGATCGCCCTGTCATTTCTACTGGCTGTGGTAATTGTAAAATCTGGAGGATGGTTGGGGCAACATCAGCTAATTTTCCATCGTCCCTTAATTCAACCATACCGCCATGACCAGGAATTTTGCGCCCTTCTCCCTCGACTAAAATAAAGGGGACAGGATTAGTGGTATGGGCTGTCCAGATGTTCCCCTCTTCATCTCTCATGGTTTCTGCATTGCCATGATCAGCAGTAATAAGGGCAGTTCCCCCCATTTTACTAATACTAGACAATAATCGCCCTAAACAATTATCGACGGTTTCAATGGCTTGCACTGCCGCTTCTGTGTTGCCTGTATGACCTACCATATCAGGGTTGGCATAATTCATGACGATCAGGGAATAAACACCTTTTTCGATGGCTTTACAAGCGACATCTGTCACTGCTTCTGCGGACATTGCTGGAGCCTGATCATAAGTCGCTACCATGGGACTTTGAATCAGTTCTCGATCTTCTCCTTCAAGGGGTTTTTCTAAACCCCCATTGAAGAAATAGGTCACATGGGGATATTTTTCGGTTTCGGCGGTGCGAAATTGTTTCAACCCATGACGAGAGACAACTTCTCCTAAAATATTGTCGAGGTTTTGGGGTTCAAAGGCAACCTTAACGGGTAGACGAGGATCGTATTGGGTAAAGGTGACAAAATCTAAAGGTTGGATTAATTCTCGCGGAAATCCTTCAAAACTGGGCATGGTAAGGGCTGAACAGATTTCTCTGGCCCGATCAGGTCGAAAATTAAAGAAAATGACCCCATCTCCCGCTTCTATCGCCCCTGGTGCAATACGGGTGGGGGGAATAAATTCGTCGGTTTTATCTTGAGTATAAAAATCTTGTATAACTTCAATGGCAGAACGTCCATCACCAACGCCGTTTTCAGTGATCAGATCATAGGCTTTTTGTACCCGATCCCAACGATTATCCCGATCCATTGCATAATAACGGCCACTGACGGTGGCAATGCGTCCAATCCCGATTTTTTTAATATGCTCAGCAATTTTGGCGATCGCCTTTACCCCATCGGTGGTGTTGGTATCTCGGCCATCGGTAATAGCATGAACACAAACATCTGTGATATTTTGTTGTTTAGCTAAATTGAGGAGTCCTAATAGGTGATCGATATGAGAATGCACGCCCCCTTCTGAACATAAGCCAATGAGATGGAGTTTTCCTTTGCTAGAACGCACTTCTTCACAAATTTCCACTAACTTGGGATTTTCGTAAATTGACCCATCTTCAACGGCATCGGAAATTCTGACTAATTCTTGGGGGACAATACGACCAGAACCTAGGTTGAGGTGTCCAACTTCTGAGTTGCCCATTTGACCTTGGGGAAGCCCCACATCTTTGCCCGCTGTCCGAATTAAGGTTCGGGGATAGGTCGTCCAAAGGCAGTCCATCACCGGAGTCTGGGCCATCGCAATGGCGTTATCTTCGGTTGATTGACGATAACCCCAGCCATCTAGAATTACTAGCACCACGGGAGAGACAGGTGCTTGTGCCATGATTGTTCACCTATTAATTCAGTTTACATCTGTATGAATAATAACATTATCTGCTCTCAAGTATCCAATTCTCATGTTTTCTTGACAACATTCTTTTTTTGTAAATATACTTATCTTATCAATAACAACTGCTTACTGAAATAATCAGTATTGAGAACAAATCATCTTAATTATCTTTTTATATTCACAATTTCTGATTATAATTATTAAAGAATTCTCGGATGACAATGCCCCAGTTTACATCCCTTGAACAAGCCCTTAAGTATTTTTTTGGTTACGATAAGTTTCGTCCTGGTCAGTCTAAAATCATTACGGAAGCCATTGAAAATCGAGATTTATTAGTAATTATGCCCACGGGAGGGGGCAAGTCTTTATGTTTTCAGCTTCCCGCTTTATTGAAACCTGGGTTAACTGTGGTGGTTTCCCCGTTAATTGCCTTGATGCAAGATCAAGTTGATGCTTTATTAGATAATGGTATCGGTGCCACTTTCTTGAATAGTACCTTAAATTGGGAAGAATTACAATCAAGAGAAAAAGCCATTGTCAGTGGAAAAATTAAGTTACTTTATGTGGCACCAGAACGATTATTAAATGAAAAATTTATCCCCTTTCTAGATTTTTTGGCTACTAAAATTGGGATTTCTGCTTTTGCTATTGACGAGGCCCACTGTGTATCAGAATGGGGTCATGATTTTCGTCCTGAATATCGACAATTAAAGCAGCTAAGAAACCGTTATCCTCAAGTTCCCATGTTGGCCTTAACTGCTACGGCAACTAAACGGGTAAGAGAGGATATTATTAAACAGTTAGAACTCAAAAATCCGACGGTACATCTGGCTAGTTTTGATCGTCCTAATTTATATTATGAAGTTCAACCAAAATCCAAAAGAAGTTATCAACAATTATTGAGTTATATTCGCACTCAAAAAGGCTCTGGAATTATTTATTGTTTAAGCCGTAAAAATGTTGATATGATTGCCTCACGCTTACAACAAGATGGTATTGATGCCTTACCTTATCATGCAGGAATGTATGATGATGAAAGGTCAATTAATCAAACCAGATTTATTCGGGATGATGTCAGAATTATTGTAGCAACTATTGCCTTTGGAATGGGTATTAATAAACCCGATGTTCGCTTTGTGGTTCATTATGATTTACCCCGTAATTTAGAAGGTTATTATCAAGAATCTGGTCGAGCAGGAAGGGATGGAGAACCGGCAAATTGTGTTTTATTTTTGAGTTTTGGCGATCTCAAAAAGATTGAATTTATAATTGATCAAAAATCAGAACCACAAGAACAAAAAGTTGCTCGTCAACAGTTACGTCAAGTCGTAGATTATGCAGAAGGCACTGAGTGTAGAAGAAGCATTGTTTTAAGATATTTTGGTCAGAAATTTAGTGGAAATTGTGATAATTGTGATAATTGTAAAAACCCTAAACCTGTAGAAGATTGGACAATTGAAGCGCAAAAATTTCTCTCTTGTGTGGCCCGTTGTCAAGAAAGATTTGGGATGACTCATATTATTGATGTTTTAATGGGATCTAAAAAGAAAAAAATTGAACAATATGGCCATCATTTATTATCAACTTATGGCATTGGAAAAGACAGAAGTGTGGCAGAATGGAAGATGTTAGGACGTTCTTTAATTCATCAAGGTTTAGTCACTGAAACTACAGATGGCTTTCCTGTTTTAAAATTAAATAAGTATAGTTGGGAAATCTTTAGAAATGAACGAAAAGTTAACATAGCTGTCACAGAATCATTAACCACTAAAACCCTTGATGAATATAATCCTAGACAAGCTGAAAGTGATTTATTGTTGGATAAATTAAGACAGTTGAGAAAACATTTAGCAGATGTGCATAAAATTCCTCCTTATGTTATTTTCGCTGATTCTAGTTTACGTTTAATGACACAAATTAAACCCCAAACATTAGAATCATTTAAAAAGATTTCTGGAGTAACTGCATATAAAGCACAACAATATGGGGATAGTTTTGTCTCGGAAATTAGGGAATTTTGTCAACAACAAAGTTTACCCACACCCTTACCAAATCAGAGTAATATGATTACCTTACAATTGTATCAACAAGGGTTAACTATTCCAGAAATTGCTAAAAGTAGAAACTTAAAAGAATCAACCATCTATACCCATATTTCTGAATTAATAGAAATGCAGCAACCTATTGATATTGATCAGTTTATTTCAGAAGCGAAAAAAGCTATGATTATTAAATGTATAGAAACTATTGGAGATGGTGCATTAACTCCAATAAAAAATCATTTAGGAGATGATTATAGTTATAATGAAATTAAGTTAGTGAGAGGTTGGTATCGACGACAAAATAAATAAAATAATCTAATTATATGATTGATACAGGAAAATAAGAAAGGAAGGGTTTAAACCTTCCTCACACCGAACATTAACTTGATAATTAATGTTTCATTTATCCCTTGCGCTTACGGGTTAATACACCTAATGAACCTACTGCTAATAACCCTAAGACAGTCATCCACAAAATTGTACTGAACGTTCGTTATAGAGAAATTTTACTTTGGGAAAAGCGATCTCGCTTATTGGGTTGATTACTAACCGCGCTCAGGTTTGAAAGATAACATAAAAACAGTCCCCTGACTGCAACTAAAAGGGACATCTCGAAAAATATAACTAATTAGGAGTTTAACCCATGAGCGACCCTGTAACAGTCACCTACTCACTAGAAGAAGTCCTTAAGCGTATGGACGACAAACTAGATAAAATGAATGAACGTTTTGATAAGATAGATGAACGCTTGAATAAGATTGAGATAGAAGTAACGGAAGTTAAGACAGAACTAAAAGGAATGAATAAACGGTTAGATTCTCAAGAGTTTATCAATCGTTCCGTTGCTATTGGGGTTATTATCGCTTTAACCAGTGGGGTAATTAAGTTATTTTTCCCCAACTTCCTTAACCTACCCCATTAACTATTATAACTAATTAGGAGCTTAATCCATGAGCGACCCTGTAACAGTCACCTACTCACTAGAAGAAGTCCTTAAGCGTATAGAGGACAAACTAGACAAGATGGATGGAAGTTTGAATAAGATTGAGATAGAAGTAACAGAAGTTAAGACAGAACTAAAAGGAATTAATAAACGGTTAGATTCTCAAGAGTTTATTAATCGTTCCATTGCTATCGGGGTTATTGTTGCTTTAACCAGTGGTGTGATTAAGTTATTTTTCCCCAACTTCCCTAACCTACCCCATTAACTATTATAACTAATTAGGAGTTTAACCCATGAACGACCCTGTTACAGTCACCTACTCCTTAGAGGAAGTTCTAAAGCGCATTGAGGGTAAGCTAGACACCCTCCAAGAAGACGTAACGGATTTAAAAATAGGACAAGCTAGATTAGAGGAAAAAGTCGATGGTTTAGGGAAACGATTAGATAATCAAGAGTTTATTAATCGTGGTGTTTTGATTGGCTTAATCGTGGCTTTATTAGGAGGATTAGCTAAAATGTTGGGATTTATAGGAAATCCTTAATAAAATAGCCATGATAAACTTTTTCTGTCCCTAATTAGGAGTTTAACCCATGAAAGAATAAGCTCAAAAATGCCTAGACAAATATCCTTGACTGTAATTATCATTAAAAGATGACTCGGTAACTTCCCCCTAACTTATGTCTAATTCTATTATTAATCTCCAAACCGCCGAAAACCAGCAAATCTTAACTATTAAACCCCCAAAAACAGGACTATCCTTACAAGGAACCCTAAAAATACCTGGGGATAAGTCAATCTCTCATCGTGCTTTAATGTTAGGGGCGATCGCACAGGGACAAACCACCATCGAAGGATTATTATTAGGGGAAGATCCCCGCAGTACCGCCGAATGTTTTCGCGCTATGGGGGCAGAAATATCCCCCTTAAACAGCCAAAAAGTCACCGTACAAGGAATTGGCTTAGGTAAGCTACAAGAACCCCTAGACGTGCTAAATGCGGGCAATTCTGGCACCACCATCAGGCTAATGTTAGGCTTGTTAGCATCCCACCGAGATCGCTTTTTCTCTGTCACGGGTGATGCGTCTTTGCGATCGCGTCCCATGTCCCGTGTCATCAAACCATTACAACAAATGGGGGCGCAAATATGGGGGCGCAATAACAACAGTTTAGCCCCTTTAGCTATCCAAGGACAACCCCTTAAACCCATTCATTATCAGTCTCCCATTGCCTCGGCCCAGGTAAAATCCTGTATCTTATTAGCAGGACTGATGACAGAAGGCAAAACCACTGTTACCGAACCTGCCTTATCCCGTGACCACAGCGAACGGATGTTACAGGCATTTGGGGCTACCTTAGAAATTGATTCTAAAACCAATAGTGTAACAATTATTGGTGGCTCAACCCTAACAGGCCAAACCGTAATTGTTCCTGGGGATATTAGTTCGGCTGCTTTCTGGTTAGTGGCGGCTTCTATTGTTCCTGGGTCGGAATTATTAATAGAAAATGTCGGCATCAACCCAACAAGAATCGGGGTTTTAGAAGCCTTAGAAATGATGGGGGCAGATATTGCCTTAGAAAATAAACGGCTAGTTACAGGGGAACCTGTGGCTGATTTACGGGTCAAATCTTGTCAATTAAAAGGTTGTACCCTTGAAGGAGATATTATTCCCCGTCTCATTGATGAGGTTCCTATTTTAGCGGTTGCGGCGATTTTTGCCGAAGGAACAACTATCATTAAAGATGCAGCAGAATTGCGGGTAAAAGAAAGCGATCGCCTGGCAGTTATTGCCTCAGAATTAAACAAAATGGGAGCCAAAATTACCGAGTTACCTGATGGCTTAGAAATTACCGGAGGAACGGGTTTAAAAGGGGCTGAAGTTGATAGCTATACCGATCATCGTATTGCGATGAGTTTAGCGATCGCCAGCTTAAATGCCCAAGGAAAAACCACCATTCATCGGGCAGAAGCGGCTGCTATTTCTTACCCTGAATTTGTCGAAACTTTGCAGCAATTTCGTGGTTCTTTGTAAGAATTACTTACTAATAAAAAAAGGGATCAGTCCTTTTTTAACTGATCCCCTAGACTTTCTCATGAGCAAGATTTCACTGAATTGAGGCTGACTTACCAAAGATATATAATTGAAAAATATTGATCAACAAATTTCTTTTGCCATAGTTTTTTTAAGAGTTTCTAATCCTTTTTTGACCCGACGAGATACCGTTACTACACTAATTCCTAATTGTTCTGCTGTTTCTCTCTGGGTAAGATCTTTTAGGAAAACAAATTCAAGAATATTTCTGGTTTTTTCTTCTAATTGTTCTAATGCTTGTTGCAGACGTAATTGATCTTCTTGAGACAGTTGAAAACTACGATAATTTGTATCAGGAACCATATCTCCTAAACTGGTTTGTCCTTCTCCTTCATTACCGACTTTGACATCTAAACTAACGGGTTCCCTATTTTGAAAGGCCAGTTTAATTTCTTGCCATTCTTTTAAAGATATTTCTAATACTTGAGCAATTTCTGAATCTGTGGGTTGACGATTAAAACGTTCCCGAAATTCCTGCCGAACATTCATTGATTGTCTTCCCAATTCTAACCAACGTCTGGGAATACGAACTGTATATTTTTTGTCTCTTAAATAGTGTTGAATTTCGCCGCGAATATAAGGAATAGCAAAGGAACTAAAGGCATGACCTTTTTCAATACTAAACCTTTCAATAGCACGAATTAGCCCTAAACACCCGACTTGAAGCAAATCTTCATAACTTTCTGGACATTGGTTAACCCAGTGATGTGCTTCTTTGCGAACCAGTCCAAAATTGAGTTCTAAAATTTGATTACGTAGGTTGGTTTTTCCAGTTTTTTGATACTCACGAAATAAACCGAGGGTTTCAAGTTTTACGTTTTCTTTGGCTGGGGTATACATAGCAAATATGCACCGTATTACTGTTGTCTGCAACGAATCTTTGGGGAAGTACAAAGCGCATTTCTAAAATCATCGGGGTAGGTTTAAAGACCAATTAACAATAGTAGAAAACTACGCTTGACTATCCTTAGAGTAAGATGAAGCATGGGTTGTCAACAACGGAATATTTACGATAATTTAAGGATTCCTTTCACTGGAGTCTACTGAGTTGTACGGAGAGAAAGGGGTAAATACTTAAACAGATCTTAAGTAATAAGTCAATTTGTGAAGGGGATGGGGTTTGAGGGGTTCCCAACCCTCAACTTATCTTGATGGTTCAATTGTAAAGTTATTTTTCAATGACTTAGGGATCTAATTCGAGCAGGTGATATTGAACCCCTGTGTCAAAGATTCTCACGCCACCCCCTTCCGCGACAGTTTGCCGTAAAGCGGTGGGATCAGTAATGGTGACACCGGCTAAATAATTAATGCCAAAATCAGCTAATTCCTCTAACCAGGGAACCGTCGGCCCCATCAAGACTAAGGTAGCATTTCTAGATAATTCTACCAAGCGGGGAAAAGTTTTGTTAGGAATGGATGTGGCGGTTAAAAATACCCAGTCAGAGTCTGGTAGTAAATATTCGGAAGCAGGGGACGGAAAGTCTCCAGGGGCGGGGTTGAGTTCAATAACATGAATAGTCATGGCTTGTTCGTACTTAGTTAACCCTGGATAGCGGCCAATGACTGAGACTCGTTTTCCTTGAAGTTGGGGGAGAAAATACTCAAAAACCGATAAATTAGCTGATGTTGCCGGAGGAAGGGCGATCGCTTGTGGAGGTAAGGGAGAGTTAGTATTAATTATGGAATTGATCGCGGCCATAGCGATAGTTGCTTGATAACTATCCCATGATCGCAACCATAATGCTAATTCTTGAACAGGTTTATTGACTAAGGTTCCTGACCAAGATAGGGTACGGGTAGGAATAGCGGGACTCATACATAAACCCATGCCTTGCGCTTTACAAAGTGTCCAGGTTAACCCGATGATAATTTCTTCAATAGGGGTATTTGTTTGGCCATAGTCGATTAATAAGTCGTAAATTTCTTTGGGGTTGATCATTGTTTAATTTCTTGTGTAGGGTGGGTTTAGTCATGATATCTTAGGCAACCAAGGTGTTAATTGATTAACCACCTTAACCCACCAAGAGGAAGACCTAGGCTTACTGATAACTATATTACATCATTAACATTGACGATTGATGGATAGTCTCAACCCAAAAACTGTTATATTAATTAATATTGGTGTAAACAAATACCAATTGATGAGTGCAATTTATTCTAATTTTTATGAACACTCCCATTACAATCATTGGAGCAGGCCCGGCGGGATTATTACTGGCCCATTATCTTTTACGTCGGGGTCATTATCAAATTGAGATTTATGAAAGTCGGCCAGATCCCCGTTTATCGACTCATGATGATCAAAGAACTTTCCCCTTAGCAATCCAGGCACGGGGCAGAAAAGCTTTATCAAAAATTGATAATTTAGAAGAAAAAATCTGTCAAAAAGGCACTTTTTGTCAGGGGACATTGGTCCATCAGAAGAAGGGTAAAAGTCGCTTGATACCCCGTAGCAATTCTATTTTAACGATTGATCGCTCTGTACTTTCTCTGGTCTTATTAGAAAACTTAGTTAAAGCTGATAATCAAACAAGATTAAAGATTCATTTTGATCATCGATGTACACAAATCAAATCTCAAGAAAAAACCCTTTTTTTTCAAACAAATAATCATGAAGAAATCAAGGTAAATTATAATATTCTTATTGGAGCAGATGGAGCAAATTCCCTAGTTAGAGACTGTTTTCTGGAAAACTCATCTTTTAACTGTCAAAAAAATTATGTTTCTGATGTTTATAAATCAATCTATCTACCTTTAAATCTTCCAGAAAAATCATTATTTTTAGATAAGGATAAATTTCATAGTATTCGTTTAACGGAAAATATGCGGATGTTGCTAGTACCTCAAGGAGAGAATAATCTCAATGGTGTGGTTATTTTTAAGCAAGAATCTAATCCTTTTAAAAACTCAAAAAAACCGTCAGATATCCTCAAGTTTTTGCAGGAAAATGCTGGGATAATCGGTCAATTAATAGATATAGAAGAAGTAGAATCTTTAATGAAACGTCCTATTTCTCAAGTTGTAACAATTCAATGTAATCAATTTCATCAAGGGGATAGTATTCTAATATTAGGAGATGCAGCCCATGCGGTTTCTCCTTCCTTGGGACAGGGATGTAATTCAGCTTTAGAAGATGCCATGATTATCGATCAATTATTAGATAAATATCAAGATAATTGGGGCAAAGTTATGGCAGAATTTACTATACAAAGAGTGCCTGATGCTGATGCTTTACAAGAACTTTCTAACTTTACCTTTCCTAGTAAAAAATCTCTATTATTTGAATATTTTTTACGTTTAAGACTTTCTCGTCTCTTACGTCAATGGTTCCCTGATAAGTTTTCTCCTCCCATCTTTGAATTAGTCGCAGAAACAAACTTATCTTATGCTGACATTTTACAGCGTCATCAGGGATGGATTAAGAAAGTGAAACAGTTTCAATAGTGTGAAATCGAGAAAGACAGAAAATCTTTAGATTATCCCCCCCTAGGGGAAGGTATCTTATACTAAGAGTGAGAGTGTTTTTTCCAGATACCCGCCCAGGGACAGAACACGATCACCAATCAGATCAAGATATTGTTGAGGTTAAAATAGTGGTTGCGACTCCCGAAAAACAACACCAACACCCCCTAGAAGGAAAGAATGCCAGCGATCGCGTTGCGGTATTATTAATGGGATATGGCGAGGTAGAAAGTTATGAAGATTTTGCTAATTATAATGAACAAGCATTAAATTTATTAACGGCAAAATTTGCCCCCGTCCCCACCTGGGTTTATCCCCCATTGGCTAAATTATTGGCGGTTTTTGACCTTCATGAATGGCAACATCAACACGATCATTTTATCTCTCCTCATAACCATATTTTTGAACATCAAAGAGCCTCTGTTGAAGAAAAATTAAAAGAGAAATGGGGTGATCGCATTCAAGTTTTTAAAGCATTTAACTTTTGTAAACCCTTCTTACCCGATCAAGTTTTAACGGAAATTAAGGCCCAAGGATTTGATAAATTATTAATCTATCCGTTGTTGGTTGTTGATTCAATTTTTACCAGTGGTATTGCTGTTGAACAAGTAAATAAAGCTTTAGAATCATTAAGCGAAGGTTCAGAACATTGGTTAAAAGGATTACGTTATATTCCTTCCTTTTATAATGAACCGGCTTACCTCGATTTAATCGGCAAATTAGTAGAAGCAAAAATCGCTCAAGATTTAGGGGAAAAATACCTTCCTTCTCAAATTGGTATTGTTTTATTAAATCATGGTTGTCCCCATGAGGCAAAGGGTTTCACCTCTGGAATTGACGAAAGTCAGATTCTATATGAATTAGTCAGAGAACGATTAATTAATCGTTATCCCTTAATTTCTGTGGGTTGGTTAAACCATCAAACCCCCTTAATTAAGTGGACACAACCCAATGCAGAATTAGCCGCTAGAAACCTCATAGAATTAGGGGCAAAAGCCATTATTTTTATGCCCATTGGGTTTGCCACAGAAAACCATGAAACTCTCCTAGATGTCGAACACATTGCCCATAATTTGCATTATAAGTATTCCGATGTTACCTATGTGCAAATGCCCTGCGTTAACGATAATCCTGAATTTTGTCAAATGGTAGCAGAATGGGCAGATTCCCACATTGCTGAATTATTATCGGCAGAAGCTTTAACAGTAAATCCTGCTTTAGCAGTGGGGAATTTAGATGTTAATCATCATCATCATGATCACGATCATGGACATCATCACCCTCATTAAACCCTAAAATAATCAGGTGGGCAATGCTCACCTGATTACTAATTATGAGTGTAGATTATTTTAATCCCTAAGTATTTCTCACCATTCAACATTTTTAATCATTAACATCAGAAAAATCTAATAAATCTTAAGATATTACTCCAAATAAGTATTCTTTGATACATAGCCCCCAAAAATTGCTATTTTTGAAATATAAATTACACCCATTGTTTCCCAAAACTCTTATAATAAGAAATGTTATAAGAATGTAATATATTGCAATCTTCGTCCTATTACGGCACTGCCCATGGTTGTCTCAATATCAACTAAGCCATCCTCTCAAGATACTCAAACCCTAAAAACGGTTTGGTCAACCCTCCATGCTGAGAGTTGTCCTTATGAGTACAATTTTCATATGCACACTATTTATTCTGATGGAAAACTTACCCCAGAAGAACTGATAAAACAGGCAACAGATATTGGACTAAAGGGGATGGCCATTACCGATCACCATTCTACGAAAGGTTATCAAATCGCGCAAAATTGGATTAAGGAAACGTCACAACAACAACCTCATCAACTCTTTCCTCATCTCTGGACAGGAATTGAAATTACATCCCGTTTGCTCGATGTAGAAGTTCACATCTTAGGGTATGGGTTTACCCCTGAACATCCCCTGATGGAACCCTATCAACAAGGAGACTCTCCCACAGGAACCCTAGCATTAGGGAGTGTTGTCATTAATGCTATTCAAAAAGCTGGAGGAATGGCAGTATTGGCCCATCCTGAACGTTATTCTCGTTCTGCTAAAGAACTGATTCCCCTAGCAGCAACTCTAGGAATTGATGGAGTGGAAACATTTTATGCTTATGGCAACTCTAAACCCTGGAAAACCAGTCCAAAACAAACGGAAACTGTTTCAAGTTTAAGTAACCTTTATGGACTCTATCGAACCTGCGGAACTGATAGTCACGGGGTTAGTTTATTACAGCGTATCTAATTGCTTAATCAACTAAAGTTTAAGTACCTAAACAAAATTAAAGGACGGGGCTTTAAACCCAAATTTTCGGTAAGGTGGGTATTGCCCACCCGACAATTAACGAAATAAATTAGGGTTTAATGTCCGAGAATTAGACGGACGAGAGTTAGAATTAGTAGGGGTTTTCTCTAATTTTGCCCCAGTTCCCCCATCTGCCGCATCTAAGAAAGGACGTAAATTGATACCATTAGCTCTAGGTTGGGAAGGTTTGCCAATTTGAGGGATTTTACCATTGAATAATTGACCTAAAGGGTTGTTGATAGAACTACCTCCGGTAAAAGCATTCACTCCTTGACTATATTGTCCATCTTCAGCAGAGACTAAGGTTTGGAAAATTTGGTCACGAGTAATTTCTGGATTCTTTCCAGGGGGAACAGTTAAAACAATACGACAACGGGGATCTGTTTGGGTAGTAACGCAGATGGTATCGTAATTATTTTCTCGTCCTGTCCTCAATTCTAATAAACCGTCTGGGCGATACATCTCCAAACGGCGACTAATTTCATAACAACGCCTTTCTGCTGTCCAACCATCTCCTAGATTACTCGGAATTGCCCAAGGATAGGGTTGACTTTCTTGACTTTGGGGACGGTACATCACTTTATATCTTCCCCCGTTCATTTGACATTCAAAACGAGTGTCTGCTGAACTGGTATTGACGGGTGGGGGGGGTGAACTTTGAGAGTTGGTATCGATAATAATATCATTAGGGGATTGTTGAGCGACATTATAATTTTGAAATAGTTGGTAAAGAGGGTTAGCATTTGCCCCTGACTGGTATGTAAGCATCCCTAAACCTAAAGTCAACCCTGTTGCTTTTATTAAAGATTTAATTGCTGTTGTTGTGGTTTTCATGGTGTTTCTTTCCCCAAAATCAATGTTTGCTATCAAAGCCTTAGCTATCAACTCTCATCACTTTAACGGTTATTTTGAATAGGTTGATGCTCAAAAGTGACAGTTTCTTCAGTGAACAATTTATTTATCTAAATTTCTACTTTTTTCTACTTATGTAGACTTATATATGATGATTATAGTTCCCTTTGCTGAGCAAGGGTCTGAGATTATTAATCTAATTATTCATCCGAAAAACTCGAATAGAATTATCGAAGTCCTAGAGCTTGATAATACTGGTTAAGCTCGTCTATCATCACATTTATTTTCAGAAAGATACCATAAGTAGACACACAAAATTAATTACACAGATCAAACAAAATAATATAAACTATAAACTGTAGTTTAAAATCAGAAAGTTTATGCGATTTATTAGAGAATTAAATACAGAAACAAGAAAACTTCTAGA
>NZ_JAYGHP010000019.1 GCF_034932065.1 Crocosphaera sp. UHCC 0190 | reverse complement strand
TACTTAACTCAAATAGGGTTCTTTCTTGCTCAGATGTTAAAAATACTCTTAAAGGAGGAGATGACATTATTTGATCTATTTCTTGACTAACTCTATTAACATACTTTTGGAATTTTTTTTAGCGATCACCTGAAAAATCTTAACATAAGTTAACACAGTGCTGCTTATTTATGTCCGACTACTTAGTATCCTACTTTTGCATGAATGCCTTTTGCATGAATGCCTTCCGCGTAGCAGTATACCCTCTATAATTTGAAAAGGATAACGACAGACACCCCTATTTTTGATCGTCCATGACTGCAACTATACCCGAATTACCAACCCAATACGACCCTAAAACCACCGAGGCCAAATGGCAAGAAGCTTGGGAAACCCATCAAGTGTTTAAAGCGGATAACACCCAAAAAGGGAAAACTTTCTGTATTGTCATTCCTCCCCCCAACGTTACGGGAAGCTTACACATGGGCCATGCCTTTGAAGATTGTCTCATGGATGTGCTGGTGCGGTATCATCGTATGAATGGCTACAATACCCTGTGTCTCCCTGGAACTGACCATGCGAGTATAGCGGTTCATACCATTCTCGATAGGCAGTTAAAAGCAGAAGGCAAAACCCGTTATGATATTGGACGGGAAAAATTTCTAGAAAAAGCTTGGCAATGGAAGGAAGAATCGGGTGGTACAATTGTTAATCAGTTAAAGCGGATGGGTTTATCTGCTGATTGGTCAAGGGAACGATTTACTCTCGATGAAGGGTTATCAAAAGCGGTGAGAACTGCCTTTGTAAAACTGTATGAAGCAGGATTAATTTATCGGGGTAATTATTTAGTAAACTGGTGTCCGGCTTCTTTATCAGCAGTGTCAGATTTAGAAGTAGAAAGTAAAGAGGTTGATGGACATTTATGGCATTTTCGCTATCCTTTAACTGATGGTAGTGGATTTGTAGAAGTAGCAACAACTCGACCGGAAACCATGTTAGGAGACACCGGAGTCGCAGTTAATCCTAAAGATAAACGTTATCAAAAATTGATTGGTAAAACTGTAACTTTGCCCATTGTGGGGCGAGAAATTCCCATCTTTGGGGATGAATTGGTTGACCCGGAATTTGGAACCGGATGTGTGAAAGTTACACCGGCCCATGACCCCAATGATTTTGAGATGGGAAACCGTCATAATTTGCCGTTTATTAATATTATGAATAAGGACGGCACTTTAAATGAAAATGCGGGGATTTTTGCCGGACAAGACCGCTATGTAGCTAGAAAAAATGTGGTTAAAAAGTTAGAAGAAGATGGCTTTTTAATTAAAATTGAAGAATATCGTCATGCAGTGCCTTATAGTGATAGGGGAAAGGTTCCAGTTGAACCATTATTATCAACGCAATGGTTTGTCAAAATTGATCCTTTATCTCAAAAAGCCTTAAAGTTTTTAGATGAACAAAATTCCCCTCGATTTGTACCGGAAAGGTGGACAAAAGTTTATCGAGATTGGTTAATTAAATTAAAAGATTGGTGTATTTCTCGTCAATTATGGTGGGGTCATCAAATTCCTGCTTGGTATGTTATCAGTGAAACTAATAACGCAATTACCGATCATACTCCTTTTATTGTGGCAGATAATGAAGCAGAAGCTTTAGAAAAGGCACAAAAAGAATACGGAAAAAATGTTAAATTAGAACAAGATCCCGATGTCTTAGATACTTGGTTTTCTTCCGGTTTATGGCCTTTTTCCACTTTAGGATGGCCCGAAAATACAGAAGATTTTAAAACTTATTATCCTACCAGTACCTTAGTCACCGGATTTGATATTATCTTCTTTTGGGTAGCCAGAATGACCATGATGGCCGGATATTTTACCGATCAAATGCCCTTCCAAGATGTTTATATTCATGGCTTGGTACGGGATGAAAACGGCAAAAAAATGTCTAAATCCTCCAATAACGGGATTGACCCTTTGATCTTAGTGGCAAAATACGGGACAGATGCCTTACGTTATACTTTAATTAAAGAAGTAGCCGGGGCGGGTCAAGATATTAGCCTACAATATGACCGCAAAACTGATGAATCAGAATCCGTCGAAGCCTCCCGAAACTTCGCCAATAAACTCTGGAATGCGGCCCGATTTGTGATGATGAACTTGAAGGGAGAAACCCCCCAAAGTTTGGGAACTCCTGATATAGATAAATTAGAATTATGCGATCGCTGGCTACTTTCCCGTTATTATCAAGTAGTAAAACAAACCAGGGATTACATTGAAGCTTATGGCTTAGGAGAAGCGGCTAAAGGGCTTTATGAGTTCATCTGGGGTGATTTGTGCGACTGGTATATTGAACTGGTAAAAACCCGTTTATGGCAAGATATCCCCTCCCGTAAAGTTGCTCAACAAACCTTGGCATTAGTGTTAGATGGTACGCTGAAGTTACTCCATCCCTTCATGCCTCATATTACCGAAGAAATTTGGCAAACCTTGACCCAAACGAACGTTCGGTTCATTGCCTTAGAACCCTATCCAGTAGTAGATGAAACCCTGATTAACCCAGATTTAGAGGAATCATTTACCCTGTTATTTGAAACCATTCGCACCCTGCGTAACCTGCGGGCCGAAGCGGATATCAAACCGGGAGTCAAGGTTTCCGTAATATTACAGAGTGAAAGTGAGCAAGAAAGGTCTATTCTAGAATCGGGTCGAACTTACATTAAAGACATTGGGAAAGTGGAAAAATTAACCATTACACCCCAATTAACACAAGAGACGGAACAAGTGATTGCGGGAGTCGTCGGAACCATACAGGCGTTAATTCATCTGTCGGGTGTCGTTGACATTGCCAGTCTTCGTGCCAAATTAGAGAAGAGTTTAAGTAAAATTGAAGCTGAAGCCAAAGCTCTCACCGGTCGCCTAAACAACCCTGGTTTTGTTAATAAAGCCCCTCAAGAGGTTGTTCAAGGGGCAAGAGATGCTCTTGCTGAAGCTGAAAAACAAGCTGAAATCTTACGAGAACGTCTCCAACGTCTGGAATAGTAAGAAAAGCCACCCCTGAAACCCTAACCCACTATGCTGCACCTGGCCCAAGTGAAACAGAATCCGACTTCAGGCGAGATGGCACTTCAGTTGCTTGCACGCCAACAGTCTGAATACCTCTGGGATGTGATTGACTCAGAGGTAATTCTCTGCAATCTATCCCTATCCTTTGGGGATGGGGCGTTAGTGTTGGTTGAGTTAGGGGATAATCAACAAGTTGTTAAGGTTGAAACGGCACAAAATTGGGTGATTCGCTTGGTTGAAACCTATTTAACCAATGAGGTGATGAACTCTGAATGGGTGGAAAAAGAGCAGGAAAAAGTTGAACAATGGCGACAGGAAATCACCGCTAAAAGTTTAGATTTAACCCGTCGTCAATTAGAATTAGAAACCCAAAAAGAACATATTCAAGAATTAGAAGTAAATTTAAAAGAGGAAAAGGAAGCGTTAGAAATTCGTTGGCAAAAATTGAAGGAATTAGAGACAAACATGATTAATGATGAGGAGACTGATAATTAGGAAATTTATTAAATGAGTTTAGATTATGATCTCGTAATTATTGGCAACAGCTTAGAAGCGTCTTATGCAGCAGTAAAAGCAGCTAAACTAAGGGCGCGAGTTGCTTTAGTATTAGGGGAAACAGAAACTAATACTTATACAGAAATTGATCGTTCTACCTTTAATTGCTTAACCTATCTTGATAAAAAGGGGCAAAATTTAACACAATGGGAACTAAATTATGATTTTGTTACCCACTTAAATTCTTCTCAAATTCAAACTTGGATAACCCAAGTAAAACAAGACATCAAAGAATACTATTCTCCTGCTATTTTAGCGGATTTAGGAATAGATATTATTGGGGAGTCAGGAGAATTTTGTCGTCTTCCAGCATTGGGGTTTGTAATTAAAAATAGAACCTTGCGATCACGTAATTATTTATTAGCCATGGGTTCTATTTCTAGTATTCCTAAGATTGAAGGATTATCAGAGTTAGGATATTTAACGCTTGAAACATTAGACTTAGAAAATCTTCCTTATGATCTAATTATTTTATCACAAACTCCGATAGGCATTGAACTTGCACAAAGTTTAAATCATCTAGGGAAAAAAGTTACTTTAGTCGTTGAAGATAGCAATATTTTACCCCAAGAAGATGCTGAAGCAGTACAGCTTATTCAAGCACAATTAGAAGCAGAAGGCATAAAATTATTGGTTAATTGTCCCATTACTCAAGTCAGAAAAATTGAAGATAAAAAATGGATTCAAGCAGGAAATGAAGCCCTAGAAACTGATGAAATTATTCTCATAACCAAACCAACACCTAATATTAAAGGATTAAATTTAGAAGGGGTAAAGGTTGAAGTACAACCCCAGCAAATTATTGTCAATGATAAATTACAAACAACTAACCCAAAAATCTATGCCTGTGGCAGTATAATAGGAGGCTATTCCTTATCCAATCTTGCCAAATATGAGGCAAATATTGTGATCAAAAATGCTATTTTTTATTCTATTTTTCAAGTCAATTATCATCCTCTGCCTTTTCATATTTTTACTCACCCTATTTTATCAAGAGTTGGATTAACAGAAACCCAAGCAAGACAGAGTTATGGAGATGATATTATTATCATTAAACAAAATTATAAGACCTTAGCTAAAGCACAAATATTAGATGAAACTACTGGATTTTGTAAAATAATTACCCGCCGGAATGGTATAATATTAGGTGGGCATATTATTGGCAATAACAGCGATGAATTAATAAATTTTATTGCTTTATCCATTAAAAATAACATCAAAATTCAGCAATTTTCTCAACTATTTCCCTCCTATTATACTATCTCAGAAATCTTGTTTCAGATTTCTGAGAATTGGCAATACCAAAAATTACAAGAAAATAAATTCTTAAATAATTGGTTAGAAACTTTACTATTTTGGCGTAGAAGATGGAAGTTGTAGGGTGGATATTTTCCACCTTACTTAAGCTAATATTAAATTACTTCCATTCATCCCAAGTTTCATTAAAAATTGAGGTATTAGGAAAAGTTGTCGGATTATTATTAGCATCTAATTTTTGCCGTAATTCCTGTAACTTTTTCGACCGAAATATAGGTTCTTCCACTAATTGATAAGGTAAAATTTGTTCATCAATAGCAAAAGCAGCCGTTGTTCCCGCAGCGGCCCCCGATGACCATTCAAACGAGTGTACCCGATAAGCAGCAGCAGCAATATGACTAACAGCAATACTCTTGCCAGTAACAATTAAATTATCAATGTTTTGGGGTAACATTGCCCTTAGAGGTACTTGGAAAGGATAAGCTTGACCCTGACCCATTCTTTCTCCTTTTCGTTCCTTATTTCCTGGTTTTTCTGCGGGATATTCCGTCATACAAGGATGGAAGTCAATAGCATAATGGCCAATACCCACCGAGTCAGGATAAATAGTCGAACGCTTGCGTCTTGTCACCTGTTCAGGAGATGCTTCACCACTCAGAATTTTAAACCCTTCTAACCCCGCTAAGGTAGCATGAAGTTGGCGATAGGCATCAGGAGATAGGGTCTTTTTATAATAATCATCTTGATAATTACGGCGAGAAATATCAATTTCATTCACCATAAACCCATTTTCATAAATAAACGATTCTCGGCCAATAATTCGCCTTGCTTCGCGCATATAGGGGTATTTTGATAACCCGTGAACTGTTCCCATCGGAGACTCTAAACCCGTCAAATAACGATTATTTGGATTTGGAGTTTTCACCCCTTCTCCTAACTGAGAATCTGTGGTTCCTACCACTAACCAATAAAAATATCCAATCGCGTTTTCTTCCCCTTTCCGTAAGGTTTCTGTCCGTAAACCTCCCATCCATTCTCCAGGGTTAAGTTGCCCCATTTTTTGTAATTGTTCACGGGTATAAATAAGATTATCTTGAGAAGTTCCCGGACGATAATCATTCCCCCATGTCCAGTTTTGCATGGAAATATCCCCAGGAGTTGGCACAGTAAAAGTAATACCGCCAAAGGTCTTCGTTTCTCCTTGTTCGGGACTCCAAATACGACGATAAGTATGAACTAAATCGAAGTCAGCCAACCGTTGTAATTCATAACTATAATAAGGAGAATATTGTAAATAAAAATCCGGTAATTCATGTTTTTGTGCTTCTGCGGTGGTTTCCATCGCAAAAGTATAGGTAAACCCTTGGGTACAATAGGGGTCATTTTTGGCACTGGAAGCAGAAGGTTCTAAATAGGAACGGGGATCAATTCCTAAGCGATAAGGAACATCAGCTAAGGCAATAATTTCTCCCGTTTCTGTTGCTTCAATTACATACCAATCAGCCGGAGTTTGCTTATCATGGGGTTTAGGAATAAACTTAATAATCGTCTTTTTAAATTGTTCTGAATCTTCGTATTTATAGGAATCTTCAATGGTTTGGGAAAGGGGAGAACTGTTTAATGGGGGGGCATTTTCAGCCGGAGTATGCTGAATTGCGATCGCACTCATGATTTGCTTTCCCGTTCCCCCATTCGGGTTCTTTTCAATGGTTAAATCTTTAACAACAGTTGAGGGAAACCATTTAAAGGTTCCTCTGCCTTTTTTAGCAGCATCAGTTAACATTTCCTTGAGGATTCTATCTCCATCCCCAGGCAAAAAACAAGAATCACTAACCCAACAGTCTCCTGGGTTGAGTTCACCGTAATGTTGTTCAAGACGTTTTCTTAATTCTAAATAACCCCGTGGATAAATTAACTGCGATCGCTGGGTTGGACGTTCATCTAAGGCAGAGGTTCCTTGGGCGGAAATTTGTCCTCCCACCCAGTCGGTTATTTCCGTCAGACAGACGGTTTTTCCCGCTAATAACCCTTCATAAGCGGCGGCACTTCCGGCCAGTCCTCCCCCCACAACCAACAATTCACATTCTACCGTTTGATCAGGGTTACGGGGAGGAGTTGCCAGGGTTAAGGGGGCTATAACTTGCCACATTACCAGTGTTAGAGGAAGGGTAGTAACATAGCGACGGATTTTATTGAACATAGTCTGTGAGGTTATTTTTGTCTGAGAATTAAGCTTTCTTTTTTATTTAGAGAAGCAATTTGAAGGTAGTTTGTTCCCCTATTGTTATCAACATTTATCAATGGATATCATAAGTTAAATTAGTTTTCTTTAGGATTAAGTTATCTTAGATTTCTTCGATTGAATCTGAATAAGATTGTTCCACAGTTACCTCTGGTTTCATATCACGAGTGAGGATCTCTAAACGGGGAGGCATTTGGGTATTTAATTGATTAATAGCCCATTTTGCGGTGTCTTGAACCTCTCGATCCGTATCATCGATCGCATGACAAAGCAGTTGACTAATTTGGGACATTAATTCATAAATTCTGGTTAAATCTCGGATGGCATTTTTACGAACTTGGGGATTTTTATCTTGTAAAGAAATCGCTAAAGCTTGATTCATTGGTCTCAGAGTTCTTGCACTAATTTGAGATAAAGCTTCTAAAATTAGACTTCGTTCTTGAGAGTCCGTATCAATCATCAAATCTACAAGAGGTTTCATCCCCCTAGAATCAGCTTTCTGAGCTAATTCCCAGATAGCCTTACGGCGTTTTTTGGGATCATTTTCTTGTAAATCATCTATTAATGTTTCTATGGGATCTCGACTGGAAATACGGCTTGTTTCCTGAATAGTTATTGATCCCTGATCTGCCGAAATATTTGATGAAATGAGCGGTTTTAATCCATTTTGATGAGACTTTATCTGGTTTTTAACTGATGATTTTTTAGGAGATGTTACAAAGGGTTCTAAATCTTCTGGTTCTTTTTGGGGAGTCAATAATTCTTCTTCAAATTTCTCTTTAGGATAGGCAGAAGGACGACGAAAAAACAACCAAAAAACCAAAGAAAAACTACCCGTAATTATGATTAATGCTAGCAATAAGAAAAGGCCATTATTAGTTAAATTACTCAGGGGATTAGCTTGTTTAGCAAGATAAAATTCAACATTTTGGAGTGCTTGCTGAGCATAAATATCATTAGGACGTACTTGCAGAGCTTTCGTAAATTGTTCTTTTGCTTTTTTGTAATCTTTGTCATTTGTCGCTTGATACCCTGCTTGCATTACGAGATTATACTGGGAAGGTTTAGATGCCTGAGTTGCGGGAACTTGCGCGACGGTTTCAACCTTTCTCTCGGTTGCGCTCTGATTTAATAAAAATACCCTAGCGTTACTATTCGGGGCCCAACCCAAACCAGTGAGAAAGATAATTATTAATAGGGATAAACGATAGTTAATCATATAGAAAGTTTAAAATGTTTTTGGCTCAGTTTTCTTGATTTAACCTTTAATGCTTGCTCTAATCTTATCACTTGAGATTTGTTGACTCAACTTTGTTTAGTTTAGCCCTAGTTGTCTCAGTTTTTTAAATCTATCTACTTTTAGCTTAGTTTAGCCTTAGTTGTCCAATTTTTCTAAAGTTTGTCTATTTTTAACATAATACATTGGTTTCATCCATAAAACCTTAATCCTTATTTAAAGATAGAATCTGACTCAACTTTAACCCATCTTCTTTTTTTTGCCATCATAGCAGTCATTAAGTTTCTTGGCTTGGCCAAAACTGAGTCCAGATGTTAGGAAACTTGTTATATTCTTGAATAAGAAGCTCAAAGCCTTGTCAAGGGAGGTTAATCCACTGAGGTTATTCCCCAGCGATCGCCAGAAACGAGGGTATGTTGTTCCCATTGAGAAGAAGACTGAGGATAATCTAAACGATAATGACCACCGCGACTTTCCGTGCGAAACAAGGCACTATTAAGCATTAAATAGGCAATATCTAACAAATTAAGGGTTTCGGCGCAAGTTCGCAAATACATCTGTGCAATGGGTAATTCAAACCTCACCTCTTGAGGGGGAGATAACCTCAAAATATAATTACTCATAGCCAAGGAAGTGACTTGACTTTGCCACTGTTTTACCTGTCTTAGAGCCAATTCTAAGACCCCTTGCGTTCGAGAAATCCCTGCACTTTTCCACATTAGGGTGGGTAAGGCCTGACGAATCTGCCGAATTAATTCAATGTCCGTTTCCCACCCTTGAAGATCTGCAATCACCGTCACAGAAACCTGCTCTTTAGGGGACAAAGCATTCACCTCCAGGTTAGCCAATTGGGCCGCAAATACCAAACACTCTAACAACGAATTACTAGCCAAACGATTGGCCCCGTGTACTCCCGTACTAGCCGTTTCTCCAATGGCATAAAGTCCAGGAATAGAGGTACAGTTATTCAAGTCTACTTGAATCCCCCCCATCCAATAGTGGGCCGCAGGAGCGACGGGAATGGGTTCTTGGAAAACATCAATGCCCCATTTCTGACAAACGCGAATAATATTGGGAAAGCGACGGCGAATTTTAGGGGAATCAATGGGCCGCAAATCCAGATAAACGGGATCATGGGCTGGATCTGGGGCGTGTTTTTGCAAATGACTAAAAATTGCTCGACTGACCACATCCCTAGGGGCTAATTCTCCTGATGGGTGATAATCAAAGGCAAACCGTTTTCCCTCTGCATCGATCAGATGGGCCCCTTCTCCCCGTACCGCTTCACTAATTAAAAAATGGGGGGCCCCTGGTTTGATTAAGGCCGTGGGATGGAACTGAAAAAACTCTAAATCTCGAACGATAGCCCCGGCCCGCCAAGCTAAGGCCACTCCATCCCCTGTACTAACGGAGGGGTTCGTGGTTTGGGCATAAACTTGGCCGCCGCCTCCTGTGGCTAAAATGACGGCAGCAGCTTGAATCCAATGAATTTGGTTCTCATAGAGAATACTTAGCCCCTGACAGCGTTTTGTGGTGGAATTAAGCCACAATTGAAGGGCGATCGCTTGGGGGATAATTTCTATATTAGGACGTTCGATGACTTTCTCAGTGAGGGTACTAACAATGGCCCTTCCTGTGGTATCGGCAGCGTGGAGAACACGGGAGTGAGAATGGGCAGCCTCTAGGGTCATGGCTAATTGTTTCCCTTGACGATCAAAGGCCACCCCCATCTCTACTAAGGATTTGATGGCAGTCGCAGCATGATCCACTAAAAATTGAACCGCCGCACTATCACAGAGGCCGGCTCCGGCTTTTAGGGTATCCTCTAAATGGAAGGTTGGGGAATCATCCGGGGCGATCGCCGCAGCAATTCCTCCTTGGGCCCAATCACTAGCTCCGGTTTTTAGGCTATCTTTGGTAATTAGTGCCACTCGATAGTGCTTTGGTAAGCATAAGGCCGCATAAAGTCCGGCCGCCCCTGACCCGACGACAACAATGTCAAAGGGGGTCATCAGCCTCTCAGTTTCCACACAATTCGCTGAAGATGTCAAGGTAACAACAGTCTCAGGATAAATTTTTCTTCTTTAACTGTAACCTTAACGATCCTGATTTGAACAATCATCCCTAGGGGCGAACAGTCGTTCGCCCCTACATCAATGTTTAGGCAACAAATAAAGATTCTTCAGCACAATGACAAAATAAACTATTGAGAAAAAAGTCAAGGGTTTTTTGTTTAACTAACCCTTTCCCAACGGCAATTTGTCCAAATTTCAGTTTAATTTGTTGCTGTTCCCTTAAAATTTGTTGAATTTGTGTCTCATCAATGAGGCCTGCTTGTTTCAAATATTCGCCAATGGGATATTGGGGCCCTTGTTGTAAACAAGTCGTCCATTGTTCAGCAAAAAAATCAACGGTTTCTTGTTTTAACCAACCCTGTAAGGCTAAAATTTCCCCAATGCGCTGCCCTTGATATTCGCCTTTATCTCTTAATGCGGTTTGCAATTGAGTGGAGGTAATCAGATCGGCTTCTCGCAAAATTTCCCCTAAAAGGGGAGTCCAATAGGCTTGAGGAATCACGATATGGGGGGCAGAAATAACAATATTTGGGTTAACGTTCATAGCAAAATACAACAGCCTAAAAATAGGTTTTAGATCGAATATAAGTTAAAATTATGACCTTGGCAGTGATTTTGATTACGGCAAATCATCAAAAATTGATAACTGTTCTTCTCCCGTTTCCCCTAAATGTTGATAGGCCGCAGCAGTAACAACTCTTCCCCTTGGGGTGCGATTAAGATAGCCTATTTGTAATAAATAGGGTTCGTAAACTTCTTCAATGGTTTTGGTGTCTTCTCCTGTAGAAGCCGCGATCGCGTCTAACCCCACAGGGCCCCCATTAAATTGCTTCATCATGGTGGTTAAAATGAGGCGATCTGTCCAGTCTAGTCCTTGGGGATCAACTTGATAAATATCTAAGGCTTCTGCGGCTAATTCTTGAGTAATTGTCTCGAATTTTTTGACCTGAATATAATCTCTAACTCGTCGTAATAAACGGTTAGCAATACGAGGGGTTCCTCTGGAACGACGGGCAATTTCTTGGGCCCCTTCTTGGGTAATTAAGGTGTTTAAAATCTTGGCAGTGCGTAAAATAATTAAGCTTAATTCATCAGGTTCATAAAATTTTAAGCGTTGAATTAGTCCAAAGCGATCGCGTAGGGGTGAGGTTAGGGCCCCAACTTTAGTAGTTGCCCCGACTAAGGTAAATTTGGGTAAGGGAATACTTCTTGTTCTGGCAGCTTGTCCTTTACCAATGGTAATATCAAGACGATAGTCTTCCATGGCGGGATAAAGCAGTTCTTCTGTTAAGCGATTGAGGCGATGAATTTCATCAACAAAGAGAATATCTCCTGGTTTAAGATTAACTAATAATCCTGTAATATCTCTCGGTCTTTCTAAGGCAGGGGCGGCTGTAATTTTACAATTAACACCCATTTCTGAGGCTAAAATCAAAGAAATTGTGGTTTTACCCAAACCAGGCGGCCCATATAATAATAAGTGGTCGATGGGTTCATTTCTGGTTTTAGCGGCTCCCATGACAATTTCTAAAACATCTTTAAGATCCTGTTGTCCAATATAATCATTAAGGCGATGAGGACGAATACTTTCTTCTAAGTTATCTTTTTCTCCCTCTGTTGCTTTTTGGGATAGTAGCTCTTTTTTTTCTGTTTCTACTTTAACATCAGGAGATTTTGATGATTTGGGGGGGTGATTTTGAGAGGGTTTGGAGCGTTTAATAGCCATAATTTCAAAAGTATTATCAGAAGATAAGGCGTAAAAATTGACTGTTACCTTACCTTACAATTAAATAGAATCAAAATCTAGGGAAACTGCTATATTAAGCACCCGCGTTAAAAACTTGGTTAGCTGTTAAAATTAATTCTGGAAAAGTTGGTGATATGATTCTTTGATCACCCTTAAATTCAGTGATTTTATATTCTTCATCTATCAGTTCGTGAATTAAGATACTTGGTTGTTTAGGATTACCGATAAATCTTCTACCACCTAATCCTAAATAATCGACAATCCAATATTCAGGAATACCTATTTCTTCATAATCTTTTACTTTAGTTAAGTAATCAACTCGCCAATTAGTGCTAACAACTTCGATAACTAAGGGAATAGATGCACATTGAGTTACTGTCGATAATTTTTTCCATAAAGGTTCATTAATTAAGTTGGGACGATTTAATATTAAAACATCTGGTGAGTAAGCTGATTCACTTTCTATTGACTTAATTAATACGATTTTAGGTATCCTGTAGGGTAAGTTTAAACGAAGATACTCAACCATGATTTTTTCAGCTAAAAAGCTAGTAATATCCTCATGTTCTCCTACTGGTTGTGGCATTTTAATAATTACTCCATCATGCAATTCATAGAGTCCCCCATCTGGTTTCCACTGGGCAAATTCTTCAAAGGTTACTGGTTTAGTTTTAGCGACAACTTGAACCATTTGTTTACCTACTTTATACTTATATAATTTAATTATAACTCAATACTATTAAGTATGACAAATTTATTTAAGTATTCATAAAATTATCGAAATAAAAGAAATTTTACATTGAGAACTTAGCCAATAACGCATTTTTTCATGTCGCTTATTAATGCGAAAATCTGTATGTTTAGCGATAGAATTATCCCAATCTGCAATCAGCCATGATTCTATTTCGGGTGCAGCAAATGCGACAAATATGGGAGGTTTAGATAAATCAATAGATGATGATTCAAAGACTTTATTAACAGCCTTGACAAATTCTTCTTTTTGTTGTTCAACATTTCGACAATCTAAATCATCAAATATTAGTATTAAACTACATTGATTAGGTTCATTTTTCAAGGCAATAGGTAATTGTTCTTTGATTTGAGCAATTAAACTGATTCCTGTTTTTCCATAACTTATATTAGGTTTATTTGCTTTACCACCAGGTTTCTTTCTAATAGGGGTTTTTCTTTCAAAGGTACAGTTAGGAAAATGCTTTCTTAAGAAGTTAATAAGTCCTCCATTTTCAAGCATAGAATTAGGTTTATCTCGTTCTGAACGAATTGATCTAATACGACGAGTTTGAGGAAGAATTAATTTAATTGCTTCATTTAACCGTTCTTCAAAATCAAGATCTTGATTTATTAAATTTTCAATGACTAAGGCTAAATTATTGCATGATGAAGATAAATAAATGTCTCCTCCTCCTATTTTGGGTTCAGATTCTCTAATTTCTTTTAAGTCCATATTATTTGCATTATAAAATTGCCAATTTGAAATAGTTGATAAAAGCAGAGTTTTAATATCATGTCCTTGTAGCAATTCTGAATTTAAAGCAAGAGAGGTATTGGAAATATTTTCTACTTCTGTCATTCCTAGATGTTCATCAAAAACTGTTCCTTTGCCGCTTAATTGATCATGAAGCTTATAATAATAAAAAGGGTCTTTTAAATGTTCATGCAAACTAGAACCTATATATAAATATTCTTTATAAATAGAAACTCTTAACTGTTGTTTTGGTACAAACAGGCTCAAATCTAAAACACAATTTTCTGGAGGATTAGCTAAATTAGAAAAACCATAAGCAAAACGAACTAAAGCAGGTTTTTCTACATTAATATCTAAAATTTTACTGCTTCCTATTTTAGAGATAGCATCCTCAAAAATACTCACTCCCTGACTTGAATCAGCAACAGGTATAATACAATTTTTTAAAAACTTAAAACTATTAATTAAATTACTTTTACCTGAACCATTGGAACCGATAAAAAGATTAAGATTATTTAGGTTAAATTGACCCATTAAATTTTTATAATTTTGGGTATAAATGAAACTGAGATGAATCTGAGACATAATGTTAAAGATTTAAGGAACAAAAAGGAATTAATGGATTTAACACTGTTATGTCCTAATATGTTCTTGCTTTTCTTAATATAAAATACTTATTTTCAAAACAAAAAGTAACGCTGTGCCATCGGTAATTTATCCATAGGTTCAGCCGTCAATAATTCACCATCGGCCCTCACTTCATAAGTTTCTGGGTTCACTTCAATATGAGGAGTAGCGTCATTATGAATCAGATTTGCTTTCCCAATATTACGAGTATTAGAAACAGCAACAACTCTCGAAGTTAACCCCAACTTTTGCGGAATTTCTAACTCTAAACTTGCTTGAGACATAAAAGTTAAAGAAGTAGCCCCAATCGCCCCACCAAACGCCCCAAACATGGGACGCATATAGACAGGTTCAGGAGTAGGAATACTCGCATTAGGATCACCCATTTGCGCCCAAACTATCATCCCTCCTTTGATAACAACTTCCGGTTTTACCCCAAAAAAAGCAGGTTTCCATAAACATAAATCTGCTAACTTTCCAGGTTCAATAGAACCCACATAAGCCGAAATTCCATGAGCGATCGCCGGATTAATTGTATACTTAGCAATATATCGTTTAGCCCGAAAATTATCATTATCTGAAGTCGTAGAAACAGGAATCTGAGACGGTAAAAATCCTCGTTGTACCTTCATTTTATGGGCAGTTTGCCAAGTCCTAATAATCACTTCTCCTACCCTTCCCATGGCCTGAGAATCAGAAGCCATAATACTAATTACACCTAAATCATGTAAAATATCTTCAGCCGCAATCGTTTCTTTACGAATTCTTGAATCAGCAAATAAAACATCTTCCTCAATATTTGGATCAAGATGATGACAAACCATCAACATATCTCGATGTTCTGCGATAGTATTAATCGTATAAGGACGAGTCGGATTTGTCGAAGCAGGTAACACATTCGGATAGCTACAAACCCGCAAAATATCAGGCGCGTGACCCCCTCCGGCCCCTTCCGTATGAAAAGTATGAATTACGCGATTTTTGAAGGCAGCGATAGTATTTTCGACAAATCCCGCCTCATTTAGCGTATCCGTATGAATCGCCACCTGTACATCATATTCATCGGCTACACTCAAACAAGTATCAATGGCCGCAGGAGTCGTTCCCCAGTCCTCATGAAGCTTTAACCCCAAGGCCCCCGCTTTAATCTGTTGTACTAATCCATCGGGAACACTACAATTACCCTTACCAAAAAATCCTAAATTGATGGGGAAAGCATCGGCCGCTTGTAACATCCGGTAAATATGCCAAGGGCCAGGAGTACAAGTAGTAGCAGTCGTTCCGGCGGCCGGCCCCGTCCCCCCTCCGATCATCGTGGTAATGCCTGATGCCAGGGCAGTTTCTATCTGTTGGGGGCAAATGAAGTGAATATGGGTGTCAATGCCTCCAGGGGTCAAAATTCGCCCTTCTCCGGCGATAATTTCGGTGCCAGGGCCAATAATAATATCAATGCTATCTTGGGTGTAAGGATTCCCTGCCTTGCCAATTTTGTCAATTTTGCCGTTTTTTATGCCGACATCGGCTTTGACGATGCCCCAGTGGTCGAGGATTAAAGCATTAGTAATGACGGTATCAGCAGCTTGATCCTCCCCTTCTCCATTGATGATAGGGGATTGTCCCATACCATCGCGGATCACTTTTCCACCACCAAATTTAACTTCTTCGCCGTAGGTGGTATAGTCTGCTTCCACTTCAATCAGTAAATCTGTATCGGCTAGACGAACGCGATCGCCGATAGTGGGGCCAAACATGGCGGCGTATTTTTGACGATCTATACGATAACTCATGATGGGTTCTCCTAACTCCTAAATCCCCTTAAAGATTTTAATTTGATTCGTTAGACAACATCATAAGTTAATTCAGGATTTAGGGATGAAGACTGCCATCAGGCATGGTTGCCTCAGTTAAATTAATATCACTAATATTACTATTCCGAAAGTTAGCATTTCGCAGATCTCCCCCCCGCAAAGACGCATCAATTAAATTAGCTCCCCGAAGAATACTATCGCTTAAATAGGTTTTATTGAGTAATCCATAGCCCAAATTAGCATGACGGAGGATTGCCCCTTTTAAGTTAGCCCCTTTGAGATTAGCGGAACTTAAATCAATTTCGCTGGCAAAGGTGATCGCCCGTAAATTAAACTCAGAGAGAGTAACAAGACTGAGATTCACCTCTCGTAAAATTGCTCCCGTCAGACTCGCTCCTTTTAAATTAGAGCGGCTAAAATTTGCCCCTTGTAAAAAAGCTTCTTGGAAATCAATATTTTGTAGCTTACTTTCACTGAGATCCGCTTTATAAAGATTGGCATTGGTTAAGTCAGCTTCTCTAAGATCGGCCCCACTGAGATCGGCCCGACTCAAATTGGCCCCACTGAGATCCACACCACTCAAATTGGCCCCACTGAGATCTACACGACTTAATTTTGCCCCACTTAAAATAGCCCCACTGAGGTTAGCATCACTGAGATTAGCACTTCTGAGGTCGGTGTAACTGAGATTGGTTTGTTTGAGGTTGGCCCCGCTTAAATCCGCACTAATCAAGGTTGCTTCTTCTAAATTTACCCAACTTAAATCCGCATTGCTCAGATTGGCTCCGGTTAAATCTGCTGCGACTAATTTAGCACTGATGAGACGGGCATTAATTAAGTCAGCACGGTTCAAATTAGCACGACTGAGGTCGGTTCCGCTTAAATTAGCCCAATCTAAGGCGGTACGGCTTAAATTAGCTTCACTGAGATCAAGCTGAATGAGATCGGCACGCTGAAGATCCAGCCGACTAAAATCCCTGTCTCCCTGACCATATCGCCAGATTAACTCCTCAACATTCATAAAATCTGAAATAATCAAACCTAGGTTTGACATGGGGTGATCTCAGTTGCCTTATTATTGCTTAACAAAACAACTCTAGCTTAGATATTTTCTATTATGTGTGTTTTGGATCAATCTAAGACAATTGGGGTCAGGAATGCCAGGCCAGATAGGGTAATTTGGGGGCTTTAGCCTTGATTTCTTCAAGGTTTTGAATCAACTGTCCGCAGCTATCCCAAGTGCCTTCTAATAGCATTTGACGCGATCCTTCTCCCATAGCAATAGGCGCAACCCAATCATTACACTTGATTTCTTTGCTAGTTAAATCTACGGTAACTTGAGCTTGGGGGTTAGTTTGGAGTAGACTTTGGAGGGTTTTGATCGCTTCTGGGGAGGCGGTAACACAAGGAACGCCATTGGCGATACAGTTGCCAAAAAAGATCTCGGCAAAGCTTTCTCCCACAATAGCCTGTATACCCCATCGCATAATCGCTTGGGGGGCGTGTTCCCGTGACGAACCACAGCCAAAATTAGCATTAACCACTAAAATCTGAGCATTTTGGTATTGGGGCTGATCAAAGGGATGTTGTCCCTTTAATTGGCTGCGATCATCGGCAAATACCTGTTCTCCTAACCCATCAAAGGTAACACAACGCAAAAACCGCGCGGGAATAATGCGATCGGTATCAATATCATCCCCAACTAAGGGAATTCCTTGACCGGAAATAGTTGTGACTTGGCTCATTAATACAATCCTGTACGATTTTTAGCAAACTGAAGTTAGATTTCTCCTTCTATCATAAGCCGTGAGAAACCTGATCAGATCTGGTTAAACTTTTTTTAGCTTTATTAGGCACAATGATCTTTTAAAGCGTAGGTAACTTGTTCTTGTTCTTCTAAGGAAAGATCAGGAAACATGGGTAAAGATAAGACTTGACGGGCGGCTTTTTCGGTGACGGGAAAATCTCCTTTTTGATAGCCTAACTTTTGATAAACTTTTTGTAAATGCAAGGGAATGGGATAATAAATCATCGAAATAATCCCTTGTTTTTGTAAGTTTTCTTTCAGGCGATCGCGGAAAAGGGTTTCTTCTTGTTCTTGATGTTCCACCAAAATTGTATATTGATTCCAGACATGATACCCTCCTTCAATTTCCTGGGGAAGTTGTATCCCTGGAATGGGGTTTAATAATTGATGATAACGTTGAGCAACCTCTCTTCTTTGCTCATTCCATTGCGCTAAATAAGGCAATTTAACTTGTAAAATAGCGGCCTGTATCGCATCGAGACGGCTATTGATACCAACGACATCATGATAATAACGGACCTGGGAGCCATGTTCTTTAATGACACGAATAGCATCAGCGATCGCCGGATCATTGGTGGTGACGGCCCCTCCATCCCCACAAGTTCCGAGATTTTTGGTAGGAAAGAAGCTAAAACAACCAATATGGCCAATATTGCCCACCTGTTGCTCTCCCCATTTAGCCCCCGTTGCTTGGGCGCAGTCTTCAACGATGTAGAGATTATGTTTTTGGGCAATTTCCAACAAACGAGTCATGTTGACGGGTTGGCCAAATAAATGAACGGGAATAATAGCTTTGGTTTGGGGGGTAATAGCGGCTTCTAGGGCTTCTAGGTCTAAATTAAAGGTGGTGCGCTCAATATCCACAAAAACGGGTTTAGCCCCCACTAGACTGATGATTTCAGCACTGGCGATAAAGGTAAAGGGGGTGGTGATAACTTCATCCCCTGGGCCAATATTTAAGGCACGCAGGGCTAAATAGAGGGCATCGGTGCCTGAATTACAGCCCACACATTGGGAGGTTCCGACAGACTGAGCAAATTGTTGTTCAAAGTCGCTGACGGCAGCACCACCGATATAACGACCCGAACGCACGACTTCGAGAACAGCAGCATCAAGATCTTCACTGATGAGCTTGTGTTGACGGACTAAATCGACAGGGGGAATGGTGTTCACTCGCATCTTAATCAAAATTTTATACCTATCTTAAATGCAAAAAGAGGACTCCCGCCACAGGACTTTAGGGTAGCGTACTCCTGGGAACCTTACAAAAGGGAATCCCTCGATTAGTTTTCTGTTGAGGGGGACAAGGGGAAATTTTTCCACTAATATTAGTCTAAATAATCACAGGACTTACGCACCAGCACTACCCGCAGGGTCAATTCATGAATTGACCCTAGCAAAACACTCAATATCTACAGGCGTTGCGTAAGTCCTGAATCAGAATTCAGAGTTGCTGAAAGTTTATGAGATCGCCAATCCTTCGTTTCTGTCTTAAAATGCTGCCAATTTTACTGGCTTTATTGTTATTTGTTGCTTCAATTATCATGATTACTCATGAACTAAAAGCCCATAGTTTACAAAGTATTTGGCAATATTTAAGCACGATTTCCAAGGGTCATAAATTGACGGCGATCGCTTTAACGGGATTCGGTTATTTAACGATGACAGGCTATGACTTATTGGGGTTTCGTTATATTAATCAATCTTTGGCTCCTGCTAAAATTGCCTTAACCGCTTTTATTAGTTATGCGGTGGGTAATACCATTGGTTTTACGGCTTTTTCAGGAACAGCTATTCGTTATCGTTTTTATGGGACTTGGGGGGTTTCTAAACTTAAGATTGCTCAGTTAATTATTTTTACTCATTTAACCTTTTGGTTAGGACTATTTGCGGTGAGTGGGGTTGTTTTTTTAGTTGATCCTTTGAGTCTTCCTGCTATTCTTCATTTACCCTTTAAGTCGGCTCATCCTATCGGCATTATCTTTTTAATTTTTGTCTCTATTTATTTTGTGATTAGCGTTTTTGGAAAAGGTTCCCTGAAAATTGGTTCAGAATTGATTAAGTTTCCTGCTCCTAAGATTTCTTTAGCTTCTATTAGTGTTGCTGCCCTTGATTGGGGTTTAGCATCAGCCGTATTATATTTATTACTTCCTGTGGGACATAGATTATCTTTTCCTGGGTTTTTTGGCATCTATATTTTAGGGTTAACCGCAGGATTAATTAGTAGTGTTCCTGGGGGTTTAGGGGTATTTGAAACGGTGATTTTATTATTAACACCTTCCACTGTTTCCAATGCCGATGTCTTAGGTGCTTTAATTGCTTATCGCGCCATTTATTATTTTTTACCTTTAATTGTTGCCTTAATCTTATTTATGGTTAGGGAAGTACAGCAACATCGGATGAAATAGTTTTTGTTGTCTTAAAATAAGCTTGATATAGCAGTCTTATTTCAATTGTAAGATAAAAATATCAGCAAAAGGTAATGATCGAACAGGGAACAGAGATTTATCATAAATCAATAATATAATTTTTAACTTTTTAACTCATAGATTGAACTATTTTCAGTCTCTAATTGGGAACTATTATCTTTGTTCTGTGAAATCAGAAAGACTGCCAATCCAATCATCCAGGCAAATAACTGGAAAAGTTCGTAAAGATCATTTTTACTCATTTTAACCGTTCCCCATAAAGATAAAGCCACTATAATAAAACCAAACCAAAGAATTTTTGTCGAATATTTAAATGTGGAATAACCTAAAGGAACTAACAAGAAAATTATCATAAAATTGTCATAAGCTCGGTGATAAGTTGCTAAACGTCCACCAACAGCAGCAATGGCAAATAAGGTGGTTAAAGACGCTTTTTGATAGAGAATCATCAAAATTAGTGTAATGAAAGAAACAAGAGCTAATACAAGTAGTAAACTCTCTTGCTTATTTAAGCCTAAGAACTTGAAAACTGGAACCATTACTGATAAGAGAGAATTACCCTGAGACGATAAACCATTAAAATTGGTCACGTTTAACATTAAGCTGATAATCTTATTTATTCTTATAAATTAGGCGTTAATTTTGTCTAATAACGTCAATATTTAGGCTAATGATTTATATTTCTTATACTTGTTTTGCCATACTTGGCATAAAAAAGAAAGCAGCACTTTTTCAAGGTGCTGCCTAAACATTTAATGAGTTGAAAAACCTAGGCAATACTTGCCATTTTCACTTCATTGCTGCTTAAAATTTCTTGCAATTCATCTGAATCAACAGTTTCTTTCTCGACCAACATTTCTGCTAATTTATCCAAGATTTGACGGTTACTAACCAACACATCTTTAGCCCGTTGATAAGCAGTATCCACTAACTGACGCACTTCTTCATCAATGGCCGAGGCAGTCTCATCAGAAAAATCCCGATCAGACGCAATATCTCGACCTAAGAAGACGCTGCCACCTTGTCGGCCCAAAGCAACGGGCCCTAAGCGATCGCTCATCCCAAACCGAGTAATCATCTGACGAGCGACTCTTGCCACCTGTTGCAAATCATTGGAGGCCCCAGTGGTCACTTCTTCCTCACCAAAGATGATTTCTTCAGCAACCCGGCCACCCAAAGCGACAGCCATTTGATTTTGTAGATAAGACCGGGAATATAACCCAGACTCCATCCGATCTTCACTGGGGGTAAACCAGGTTAACCCACCGGCCCGGCCACGGGGAATAATGCTGATTTTTTGAACGGGGTCATAGTCAGGCATCAAGGCCCCCACTAAAGCGTGGCCAGCTTCATGAAAAGCCACTAAGGTTTTACGTTTCTCACTCATGACCCGATTTTTCTTCTCAGGCCCGGCTAAAACGCGATCAATGGCATCATTGACCTCATCCATAGAAATTTCGGTCAAATTGCGACGGGCCGCTAAAATGGCTGCTTCATTTAACAGATTAGACAAGTCTGCTCCGGTAAACCCAGGAGTCCGACGGGCAATTTTATCGAGGTCAACGTCTTTAGAAAGAGTCTTCCCACGGGCATGAACTTTAAGGATTTCTTGACGACCCGCATAGTCAGGGCGATCAACCACCACTTGACGGTCAAAACGACCAGGACGTAATAAAGCTGCGTCTAAGACATCAGGACGGTTAGTAGCAGCAATGATGATAATGCCTGTATTCCCTTCAAACCCGTCCATTTCTGTTAAGAGTTGGTTGAGGGTTTGTTCCCGTTCGTCGTTACCTCCTCCTAAACCGGCCCCCCGTTGACGGCCCACTGCGTCGATTTCATCAATAAAGACAATACAAGGGGCGTTGGTTTTCGCTTGTTCAAACAAGTCACGAACACGAGATGCACCCACCCCGACGAACATTTCCACAAATTCTGAGCCAGAAATACTGAAGAAAGGCACACCCGCTTCTCCCGCTACGGCCCGCGCTAAGAGAGTTTTTCCGGTTCCAGGAGGGCCGACTAATAAGACTCCTTTGGGAATTTTGGCACCAATAGCAGTAAAGCGATCGGCATTTTTCAGGAAATCTACCACTTCGGTGAGTTCTAATTTTGCCTGTTCAATACCGGCCACGTCCCCAAAGGTTACTTGGGTTTGGGGTTCCATTTGTACCCGCGCTTTGGACTTGCCAAAGTTCATGGCCTGAGAACCAGGGCCACTCTGGGCCCGTCGCAACAGGAAGAATAATCCGACGAGAAGTAGAATAGGCAAGAATAGACTACTGGCAACGCGGAACCAGATACCTTCATCATTTTGGGGTTGTACGGCGATGTCTACCCCATTTTTAGACAAAATATTGATTAATTCAGCATCATTGGGAGGCAAGTTAACCAGCAAAGGTGCGCCATTGTTGGGGTTAGGAACTCTCGCTTGGGTTCTATCTGCGCTTAAAGTTACCCGGTCAATTTTATGGGTTTCTACTCGGTTAATAAACTCACTATAGGTTAAACTTTCCCGACTTTGGGAGTTATTGTTATCTAGAAAAGCTGATGCTAGAGCTAATACGACAATCAATAAGAGTGCGTATAGTCCGGCATTGCGCCATTTTTTGTTATTTTTGTTCACGCTTTCGGCCTCTTTAAATTTACTGAAGGTAAAGACAGAGTTAACGGAGAATATATCGAGGTTAAGAACTTAACCAGATGATAACGCCTGACTATGCAGAAAATGTTTCTGTTGAAGAAACGGTTGTTAACTTATGTTAACGTTTCTCAGGAAGGTTTGACTAGGGAATTCTGGAAGGGAGGGGTTATTTGATGAGCAATACAGAGCAAGGAGCATGATGAACCACATAATTGCTCACACTTCCCAGTAACATTTCTGATAATCCGGTTAAGCCTCTACGTCCCATCATAATCAGATCGGCTTCCCAAGTTTTTGCCATTTGCACAATGGAGGTACTGGGATCGCCAATTTTCCAATCCCACTCGACAGAAATTCCCTGTGCTGAGCCTTGTTGACTATAGTCTGTTAACCATTCTACGATGCTTTGTTGCTCCGTTTCTAGCCGTTGTTGCCATTGGGGTAGCAAGGTGGTTAATTGGCTGGTGGTAAAGGTTCCATAGGGGGTAATATAAACATCAGAGGAAATGCAGTGAAAGAGTTTTAAAATGCTTTTGTCTTGTTTGGCCAGGTTTAAGGCTTGAGTAAAGACTTTTTCCCTGTCATCTGTATGGGATAAAGGCACTAATATTTTTTGATATGTCATTGTTTGATCAGCGAGTAAGCATCTAAATTACTGATGGAGACAAGGTAACAGGCAAAAGTTTCAGTCTTATTAAAAGTTCTTATGTTTATCCTAAAAATTTAAGCCTTGAAATATCAGTAAAGGATAAGTTTGGCTCTATGATGATAATAAGGGATAATCTGCGATCGCAACAAACAATAATTATTAAGTAAGCGATCGTCAATGATCCTAGTAACCTGTTAACGTTTTAGTCGATTAGAGCATAAAAATAATCCTATGGGGACAGTTAACCGCATTTGGCTATACGATACCACCCTCAGAGATGGGGCCCAACGGGAAGGAATTTCCTTATCTTTAGAAGATAAGCTGAAAATTGCCCGTCAATTGGATAAAATGGGGGTTCCTTTTATTGAAGGAGGATGGCCGGGAGCTAACCCCAAGGATGTACAATTTTTCTGGAAGTTACAAGAAGAACCCCTCACCCAAGCGGAAGTGGTGGCCTTTTGTTCTACCCGTCGCCCTCATAAGTTGGCAGCAGAGGATCAACTTTTAAAGGCAATTTTAGCAGCCGGAACTCGTTGGGTGACAATTTTTGGCAAATCTTGGGATCTTCACGTCACAGAGGGGTTAAAAACCACCCTAGAGGAGAATTTAAAGATGATCGCAGATACGATTGAGTATCTTCGCAGTCAGGGAAGACGGGTGATTTATGATGCGGAACATTGGTTTGATGGCTATGTTAATAACCCTGATTATGCCTTAGAAACCCTCAAAGCAGCGAAAGCAGCCGGGGCAGAATGGTTAGTTCTTTGTGATACCAATGGGGGAACTTTACCCCACGATGTTAGCCGCATTGTTCAGGATGTGGTGGTTGCCTTGGAAATTGAACCGGATACCGATGGGCCACAATTAGGCATTCATACTCATAATGATTCGGGAACTGCTGTGGCCAATGGGTTAGCGGGGGTAGTTGAAGGGGTAAGAATGGTACAGGGAACCATCAATGGTTATGGGGAACGTTGTGGCAATGCGAATTTATGTACATTAATTCCCAATTTACAATTAAAAATGGGCTATGAATGTTTAAGTGAAAATCAGTTAACTCAATTAACAAAAACTAGCCGTTTAATCAGTGAAATGGTCAATTTAGCCCCGGATGATCATGGACCGTTTGTGGGGCGTTCTGCCTTTGCTCATAAGGGGGGAATTCATGTGTCAGCCGTGCAGAAAAATCCCCTCACTTATGAACATATTAAACCGGAACAAATTGGTAATGAAAGACGCATTGTAATTTCGGAACAGTCGGGATTAAGTAATGTGTTATCGAAGGCCAAATCTTTTGGTATTGAGTTAACTAAAGATGATGTTGCTTGTCGTCATATTTTAGAAAAATTGAAGGAATTGGAACACGAAGGCTATCAATTTGAAGCAGCAGAAGCGAGTTTTGAATTGTTAATGCGTCAAGCATTGGGACAGCGAGAAACTCTATTTCAATTAAAAGGTTTTCAGGTTCATTGTGATATGTTGTATGGGGAAGGAATGCCCTATAGTAACGCTTTAGCCACCATTAAACTAACGGTGAATGGAGAGGATAGATTAGAGGTTGCAGAGGGTAATGGGCCGGTTTCTGCTTTAGATAGTGCCTTAAGAAAGGCTTTAGTCAATTTTTATCCTGAAATTGCTCAATTTCATTTGACTGATTATAAGGTGAGAATTTTGGATGGAGGTTCAGGAACTTCTGCTAATACTCGTGTTTTAATTGAGTCGAGTAATGGTCAGGAACGCTGGACAACGGTGGGGGTTTCTCCTAATATTTTAGAGGCTTCTTATCAGGCAGTAGTTGAAGGGATTGAATATGGATTGTTGTTAAAATCTTCCCTTAAAAAGTCTGTGATTACAACAATTTAGTCCTGTAGGAAGTGTTCAATAATTCATCAATAATAAATTTATGTAGGATGGGTTAGACGGCAATAATTTTTACATTCTAACCGGAATTAATCAATCCGTCCCAACCCATTTTTATGTAAATTAAGATTTATCAATGAATTAGTTTTATATTTTAAAGATTGATTTCATTCTAGTTGATACGGTAATTTTTTATCTTTTAACCTTCATTCTTCAACACCTAATCCTTTTTAATACAAAATGTCACTTGTTTTGTAATATTCCCGCAAGAATTTGTCCTAATGCTATTCCCCCATCATTCGGGGGTACTTTTTGATGCCAAAAGGGACTGAATTTTTCTTGCTTTAACCGTAAAATTGCTCGTTCTGTTAAGTATTTATTCTGAAAACATCCCCCTGTTAATACAACTTGAGGTTCTTGTATTTTTTGAGCAATGTTGATAATCATTTCAATTAAAGTATTATGAAACTTGGCAGCAATTTTTGAGGAATAAATCTGATTGTTAATATCATCTAAAATTGCTTTAATCATCAATTTCCAATCAATAATTAACGGATATTTATTGCCAATAATTTCATAAGGATAGAATTGATCTGTTTGAAAATCTGCGATCGCATATTCTAAACCCATGGCCCCTTGTCCTTCAAAACTAATGTTTTGAAAAGTGCCTAATATTGCGGAAACTCCATCAAATAATCTACCAACACTGGAGGTTTTAGGTGCATTCACATTACGAGATAACATTTGTTTGATTAAGGTTAATTCTTTGGTTGAAAATGTTTCTAAAAATGGTAATTGTAACTCATCAAATGAGCTAAATATTTCAAATAATAGCCCTAAAGCAATTCGTTTTGGTTCTTTAACAGCGTGATTTCCTCCAGGTAATTTAAAGGGACGAAAATGAGCAACTCTTTCATAACCCTCAGCAGTTACTAATAAAAATTCTCCTCCCCAAATTGTACCATCATCACCGTATCCTGTGCCATCCCAAGCAACCCCTAAAACGGGAAAATTTAAGTTATTTTCTGCTACACAAGCTAAGACATGAGCATAATGATGTTGAACTTTAATTAAGGGTAAATTTTGTGTTGCTGCAAATTGACTAGAAAGATAATCAGGATGAGCATCAGAAGCAATTATATCAGGTTCAAAGTCATAAAGTCCCTTTAAACTTTCCATCACTTGATGAAACGCTTTTAATGCTTCTGATGTGCTTAAATCTCCAATATGTTGACTGATAAAAACTTGATTATTCTTGAGAATAGCAACAGTATTTTTCAAATGTCCACCCACTGCTAAAATATTACTTTTTGCCTGTACATTTTGTATTGTTATCGGAAAAGGTGCATAACCTCTAGCGCGACGAATCATCATTTCTCGGCCTCCCATTACTCTGACAATAGAATCATCAACAGGACGAATAATAGGACGGTTATGGACTAAAAATAAATCTGCAATATTGCCTAATCTTTGTAATGCTTCTTGTTGATGAATACAAATTGGTTCATCAGAAATATTCCCACTGGTTGCGACTAAAGGTGATCCAAATTCTTGGAGTAATAAATGATGTAATGGTGTGTAGGGTAACAGAATCCCTAAATAGGGGTTATTAGGAGCAATTTCTTGACATAAATTATTAGTATTTTCCCGACGTTTTAATAAGACGATAGGTGCTTCAGGAGAAGTTAATAATGTTTCTTCTAAGGGACTGACTTCACCATGAGATTTAATCAGTTCTAAGGAGGAATAAATTAAAGCAAAAGGTTTATGAGGGCGACGTTTTCTTTGACGTAATTCATGGACTGCTTTAGGATTTTTAGCATCCACCATTAAGTGAAATCCACCTAACCCTTTAATGGCTAAAATTTCACCATTTCTTAGATAATTTACTGTCTCTCGTAAAGCTTCATTTTCAATGGCTAAAATTTCCCCTTTTTTGTTCCATAATTCTAATTTTGGGCCACAAGAAGGGCAAGCGTTTGGTTGAGCATGAAACCTTCTATTAAGAGGATTTTCATACTCTTCCTGACACAATTTACACATCATAAAACCTTGCATGGTTGTGTGAAGACGATCATAGGGTAAACTGTCAATAATTGTATAACGTGGCCCGCAGTTTGTGCAGTTGGTAAAGGGATAGTAATAACGTCGGTTATTCGGATCAAAAATTTCTTGTAAACAGTCAGAACAAGTGCTTAAATCAGGTAAAACAATCGCTGTTTTTTTTCCACTGCTACTGTGACGAATTTCAAAGGTGGTATAATTAACAGGATTTAACCAAGTTTTCTCTAGGGTTTGAATCTGCGATCGCGGTGGTTTTTCTAAGGGAATTCTGGTTAAAAAAGTCTCTAGAGTATCTCGGTTTCCTTCAACTTCGATAAAAACTCCTGATGCAGAATTATTCACCCATCCTTTTAAGTTTAATTCTGTTGCTAAACGATAAATAAACGGACGAAATCCGACCCCTTGTACTGCCCCTTGAATAATGATTTTTAAGCGTTGTAATTCCATTATAATTAAGTTTATCTAAACGTTACGGTTTTCACGACTCAAATGTAAAAGCTATATTTTTCTCCTTGATACTCAATTTAAAATTTTAACGTACCTTTAACTGTTGGATAAACAGAAACTTTAGCGACTTTTGCTAAACCTGTTTTTTGTTCTTGCTTTTTTAACTGTTTAAGCTTCTCCTCTAATTCTTTTACTGTATCTGAATATTCCCAGATTTTACGTTCACTCGCCAAGATTGTCACCCCTTTATAGATTAAATTTTCGCCCCTTTCCTGTTTATACTCAGCAGCAAAAGTTACAATATTTTCTTTTAAAGTTTCTTTTTCCTGTTCTAATTCTTTAATCAGGGTAGAAATTTCTAAATAACGTTCAATTTGTTGCTCAGGTGTTAGCTCAGTGGTAACAGAAGACTTAGCAATCTGATCAATAGGAATACCTGCATTTAAAGGAGGATTATAAAATGCAATATAATCAGCTTCAATCTCATTCAACTCTGTTTCATTACAATCTAAATAACAGATTTTACTCGCATTAACGGCTTTAATATTAGATAAATTAGAGGTAAATAAACAACTTTTCAACTGAATCGCTTGACCAATATAATAAACCCGATTAGCATCATCTGCAATCAAATAAACCCCAGAATCTTCCGGCAAAGCATCAAGATTATTTAAGCGAACATTAGCCAATTCTTGCACTAAAGGCAAATCAGATAATTCCGTCATCAAAAATCTCTCCGGTATGATTACAAAAGATAAAGTACAATTAAAGCAGTCGAAAAATTATCAATAATATTAACCGTACAACAATAACGCCTTATGTTTGATGCTCTCGCCGATCGCCTAGAAGATGCTTGGAAAAAATTACGGGGTCAAGACAAGATCTCTGAATCTAATATACAAGAAGCCCTCAAAGAAGTGCGACGCGCCCTCCTCGCAGCAGATGTTAACCTGCAAGTCGTCAAAACCTTCATTGCAGACGTAGAAAAAGCAGCGATCGGCGCAGAAGTCATTGCAGGGGTCAACCCTGGCCAGCAGTTCATCAAAATTGTTTATGATGAATTAGTCAAGGTCATGGGAGAAAGTAATGTCCCACTGGCCCAAGCAAAAACCGCCCCCACTGTCATCTTAATGGCAGGATTACAGGGGACAGGGAAAACCACCGCAACCGCCAAATTAGCTCTATATTTACGCAAACAAGAACGCAGTTGTCTGATGGTTGCAACAGACATCTATCGTCCTGCGGCTATTGACCAGTTAATCACCTTAGGGCAGCAAATTGATGTCCCAGTCTTTGAATTAGGCAGTGAGGCCAACCCTGTTGATATTGCGACTCAAGGGGTGGCCAAAGCGAAAGAAATGGGCTTAGATACGGTCATCATCGATACTGCGGGACGACTGCAAATTGATGAAGAGATGATGATCGAATTGGCCCGCATCAAAAAGGCCGTCAACCCCGATGATACCCTGTTAGTCGTAGATGCTATGACAGGGCAAGAGGCAGCTAATTTAACCCGTACATTTCATGAACAAATCGGGGTTACAGGGGCCATTCTCACCAAATTGGACGGGGATACCAGAGGGGGTGCAGCCCTATCTGTGCGTCAAATATCGGGGCAACCGATTAAATTTGTGGGGGTAGGGGAGAAAGTCGAGGCATTACAACCTTTTTATCCCGATCGCATGGCTTCCCGTATTCTGAGTATGGGAGATATTCTTACTTTAGTCGAAAAAGCCCAAGAGGAGATTGATCTGTCAGATGTCGAACAGATGCAGTCGAAAATTCTAGAGGCAAAATTTGATTTTAATGACTTCCTCAAACAAATGCGCTTGATGAAGAATATGGGGTCATTTGGCAGCATTTTAAAGATGATTCCAGGGATGAATAAACTCAGTAACCTCGATATTGAAAAGGGAGAAACTGAACTCAAAAAAACTGAGGCGATGATCAGTTCCATGACCCTACAAGAACGGAAAGACCCTGACTTATTAGCCCAGTCTCCCAGTCGTCGTCGTCGCATTGCCAAGGGTTCGGGTCATCCTGAAACAGAAGTGAGCAAACTGGTTAAGAATTTTACCCGAATGCGAACGATGATGCAGCAAATGGGACAAGGGGGAATGCCCGCTATGCCTGGTATGGGTGGCGGAATGCCTGGTATGGGTGGCGGAATGCCTGGTATGGGTGGCGGAATGCCTGGTATGGGGGGAATGTTTGGTCAGGCCCCACCCCCAGGTTTTCGGGGTTACGGGGGCGGTGGTAAGGCGAAAAAGCCCAAAAAAGCCAAGAAAAAGAAAGGGTTTGGCAATTTATAACTGTAGGGTGGGTATTGCCCACTCTAACTATTACAATTTAACTGCTTGTAAGGTGCAAGCCAGAGGGCGCAAGCATTGCGCCCCTACAACCGGACAAATTGGAACGTAGGGGCGTATCGCGTACGCCCTCTTTTTCATAACTAATAGCAACTAAGTCCTGGGGGATGAACGCACTACACGAAAACCAACACCGTCGAGGTCGTAGTCGCGCGGGCTATTGTAGGTGCGGTTGGCGCAACGGCAATAACTAGGCGCGCTGCCCCAAGAACCGCCGCGTAGTATCTTTATAGTATTATTGTCACCTGAAATCCAAGCACTACCATCAGTAGGCGCACCATTATAATCACTATGCCAATCATCAGCGCACCATTCCCAGACATTACCGTGCATATCAGATAACCAAACCCATTGGCAGAAAATTGACCTACAGGGGTCGTTTCCTGTCGGTATTGTCCCTTTGCTTCTTGACCATAGATAGAGTTACCACAGTAGTTAGCTAAATCTGTTGTTATAGTTTCTCCGCAATAGAAAGGAGTGGTTGTTCCTGCACGACAGGCATATTCCCATTCCGCTTCTGAGGGCAGTCTATAGTCCTTTCCTGTTAGCTTGGACAACCGTTTACAGAACTCTACGCAGTCATACCAGCTAACACACTCTACAGGACGTTTATTCCCTGGGAAACGGGAGGGGTTTGGGTTTAAATCTCTGTCTATTTTTAACTCAGTAGCAGAAGCGATGATTTCCCATTGTTGTTGAGTTATGGGATATTTACCCATGAAGAAAGCAGGAACCCTTACTTGATGTTGAGGTTTTTCTCTTCTAAAACCTTGCCGTTCAAACTTGTTGACTAATCTTTCAATTTCAGCATCATCTGTTCCCATCAAAAATCTACCAACAGGAATAGAAACCATTTCTAAAATTGTGTCATTTTCTAGATTTTCTTGAAAATATTCTGCTTGTTTGGTTTCGCGCTTGATAACTTGTCCTGTTTGGTTAACTGTGGCTACTTCAAACTTAAATAGATTAGCCTTTTCAGGAAACAGTAAAGCCAACCATTGAGCCATAGTAGGAGGGCGTTTTTCTAAATCAAAGGCCATCCCTTGTAAAATAGCATCATTCACCCGTTGACTCAGGTTAGGATTAGATTCTTTGGGAGATTTTAAGGGCATATTTATCTCCTGCATAATCTTAGAATTTAAGTAGGGACTAGATAAAGGAATAAAAGGCTGTTACTTGACTGCTAAAATTACAAATAAAGTAGTCGTTAACGCATAGACATCAAGGGCCGGGGTGAAATTACTTCTAGTTTCAAATTGTTCAGGTGGAGCAAAGGGAGGAGTTGCCGCATTAGTTAAACTCATGGAGGTAGCAAAATCAACTTCTCGCGCTAAACCAAAATCAATTAACTTGGCTTGATTATCTGGGGTTTGTAGTAAGATGTTTTGGGGTTTAACATCTCTGTGTAAATAGTTTTTACTGTGAATATAAGCTAATGCTTCCCCAATACCTTTGATGATTTTTAATCCGGCTTCTTCCGTAAATAAACCTTGCTCTTGAAGACATTGTACTAAGTTTTTTCCTTTGATATATTCCATTACCATGCAAGAAATATTATCTTCTTTGAATAATTCAGGATAAACTTTAACAATATGTGGATGATCAAAACTGGCTAAGATCATTGCTTCAGAATTAAACTTATCTTGTTCTTCTTTAAAACAAGCATCAAAGCCATCAAGATTACCATATTTATCCTTATATCTTTGTTCTAAAGCTATAACATTAATAGTTTTAATTGCTACTTTAATTTTTCTTTTAAAGTCTTCAGCTAGATAGGTAACACCAAATCCTCCTATACCCAATCTTTCAATGATTTGATATTGTCCTTTTTTTAAGGTTTTTCCTGGTTGAAAGTAACTCATAATTAGGATTTCTAAATAATATTTGTGGTTTTAGATTCAATTTCTATGATACTTGCAATTTACACCAAAAGGCATTAGGGCTTAATGGTATTAAGCCCCTACAATGGGGAAGGGTTTATTTAAAAAGGTCGTTTTTATGAGATAATATGAAGGATTGTTATTTTTATTGTCAATGAAAGGTCTACAAAAAAGCTCTCTAATGATTTTCTTGTTAATAACAGGGTTGCCCTTAACTCCTGCTTATTCATCCCCAATAAATCCAGCAATAGAAGTAGCACAACAAACCCCTTCTATTAATCGAGAAGTTAGAAATTTCTTTGAAACTGGCCGTGTAACTTCTCAAGATAGAATATTATTTCAAAGGCCTCCAAGTGGTGTTATTCCTGTTAGAGAACAGTCAAATAGTTGGCAATTTGTTATTTTTAAAGAAGGAGGAGTTTCCTTCTGGATGCCTCCAGGAATTTTAACCCAAGAAACAGTAGTTTTAGAGACAAAATCAGGGGAAATTAGTTTTCGTACTTTAGCATCAAATGCGGAAGATAGACGTTATATTGCCGCTTATGCAGAAGGTTTAACAGCAGAACAAATTAAGGATAGTGAGGCATTATTACAAGCAATACGGGACGAAGTTACCCCAGAAAATGAATTTAAGTTAATCAGACAACGGGCCATTACATTAGATAAATATCCAGGTCAAGAATTCAGCTTTGAAAACGAAAATGAAATGATTACCTTTCGGGTTTATTTAGCAGGAAACCGCATTTATACCCTAGGAATTCGTTATCCTAAATCAAGTCCACAAACCACAACCACTAGAACCTTTTTAAATGCCTTAGAATTATTAGAGGGTTCATAAATAAGCTTAACCATGAATAATAACTATAATGAGGATAATCAAAGAAAACAACGAGCAATTAAACAAGCAAAAACAGCCTTTATTGTTTTGTTGGTTTCAGGGTTATTGATGGGTTTATTGGTTTCTTTTGGACTAATTAAACTCATGAATTACTTCGGGTTAACTGAAAAAAGAAATCAAATCGAAATCATTAAAGACAATATAAATTAAAGGACATAATATAAGTATGTTTCTAAAGAATTATCAGGTTAAATTCACCAGTTTTTACCAGTTTTTCATGTCTGTTAAAGTAATAAAAATTAGTGATCAATTATTAAAATAACTGATCACTATCCACTTAATAAAGTCTAAGCAGCTAAAGGCAAAGATTGATCATTAAGAACTGCTTGATAATAGTTTCTTAACTGATGAGTTGCCGCGGCCCAACCCCATTTTTCTGCTTCTTGTCGGGCATTTTCTCGCAATTGTTCCCGTTCTTCTTTCGCAGCTAAAAGGCGTTTTGTGGCGATAATAGCCCCATCAGGATCATTGGGTTCAAATAAATAACCATTAACTCCATCCGTCACAATATCAGGAATTCCCCCAGAATTCGCCGCAACGACGGGACAACCTGCGGCCATAGCTTCTAATAACACTAATCCTAACGTTTCTGTGCGAGAAGGGAAAATAAAGGCATCCGATGAGGCAAAGGCCGAAGCCAATTCTAACCCCTGGAGATAGCCCACAAAATGGGTCTGAGTCCCTGCAAAATGCGCCTCTAATACCTCTCGGTGGGGGCCATCCCCAACAATTGCCAAATGTGCGTCGGGAATGGCTTCTAAGACGGGTTTAATTTGATCAATTTGCTTCTCTGGGGAGACTCGTCCCACATACAATAATAAGGGACTGTCCGGGTTTCCGCCTGATAAACGCGATCGCATTTGTTTGGAGGCTAAATGGGGCTGAAACATCTCTGTATCGACTCCCCTCTGCCATAAGTCTACTCGTTCAATACCATGAGTTACTAATTCATTGACCATTGCAGTTGAGGTACAGAGGTTTAAATGGGCTTGGTTATGCCCTAATTTTAAGAGTTCCCATAATAGTCCTTCCAGGGAACCTAAGCCATAATGGTGTAAATATTGGGGTAAATGGGTATGATAGGAAGCAACTAGAGGAATATTCATGGTTTTGGCATAATAAATGCCCCCTAATCCTAAAACAGCAGGGTTTACCACATGAATCACATCAGGTTTAAATCTTTCTATCGCTTTACCTACTGTCGGGGTAGGAATGGCTAATTTTAATTCAGGATAGAGAGGTAAGGGAATCCCTTTGACTCCGTGAATTTTTGCCCCTTTATGTTCCCGTAAACCCCCATCTGGGGAAAAAACTAACACTTGATCGCCGTTACGCTGCAAATGTTCAACGGTATGACGTAAACGAGTGACAATACCATCAATTTTGGGTAAAAAGGTTTCTGTGAATAAGGCAACTCGCATTTTTGATTTGTTATTCGAGGATCAATAGTAATATACCGCTATGGGGAGGACAAAAGGCCAAAGTTTACGGCAACAACGCTTTAACTTATTCTTAATCAGCGAGATGTATGAATAATCCCCAATTTATCTAGCCAAAGTTGCCCATCACTATAATTTTGGTACTGCAACTTTCACTAATGCAGATATTATTACCCCTGTCGCCCAGGCTTAACATTAGGCTGTGTAGACAGCCTTTGTGCTTATAGAATAAGGCTTTAGCCTGTATTCATTTATTAATATTGAATCAGATTTAAAAGAAATTCTTAATAAGTTTGAGCAAACGGGTTGAGTCTCAAGAATTTGTCAGTCGAGGGGTTTTAATTGGCTTAATTGTTGCTATTCTAGGAGGTGCAGCTAAATTATTGGGATTTGTGGGCAATCCTTGAAATTTCCGCCAATCAATCCCAGAGATTTTGCCGATTTCCGTCACATTGACTACATCCGTACTAAGGAATTTGGCATAAAATCGAGGGGAAGACATAAAGTCAATATCACCCTCCGATTGCTTATTTCAGCCGCCTACCTTTCAAGGGCGGTTTTTTATTTTTATTTCAATAATCTGTTACAATCAGTGTTTATTTGGCCACAGCCTTAAAAAAATCAGTACAATAGAAACATAAGGCTATCATTAAGCCTTCCATTTTCACTTATCCTAAGATCAAACTATCATTTTTATGGAATCTAGCAGCCCGTCAGGGAAGGTTTCAGAACCCCCAACCCATAGGTGGTCTCACTTTATGGGAACGGCGATCGCCATATTGACGTTAACTTTACCCTTATTCGTTATCGCCTATTACTCCTCAAATAAGGCTGATCCTCAACTGCGTACTCCTTATTCCCTAAATCATCCGAGAGAATGATGTAAGATCCTAACCTAGTTTTTAGCAATTTCTCAAGATACGCTTTAGTGCAAGGCTAAGTCAAAGCCTGGTGTCACTCGTTGGTTATTTTACTATAGCGAGCGACAATCAGGTTTGTTTGTCTGTGCAGGGTGAGGGAATTAGGGAGTGTGGGAAGTGTCGGGAGTGCAGGGAGCTTCTATTTCCTTATTTCCTCCTTGTCTCCCCCCCCTCCTTACCCCCTAATTTCGATTAAGCACGAACTGGAAGCGGACTGTTTTTTAACGCTTCTACCAAAGAACGAACCGCCGCCACCATGGCCACCTCATCATTGAGTTGGTTAATAGCTGAACCCACACCAACACCAGAGGCCCCCGCAGCAATAGCCATGGGAACTGTTACATTAGATAAACCCGACGCACACAATACGGGAACAGATACAGCATGGGAAATACTATGGGCCGCAGCTAAAGTGGGGGCAGCTTTTTCAATTAACCCTAAAGTCCCTGCATGGGTAGGTTGACTGCTGGTTCCCCCTTCCGTTTGAATAATATCAGCCCCTGCATCAACTAAAGCTTCTGCCAGTTGTACTTGTTCATCTAGGGGGAGAATATGGGGAACCGTGACAGATAAAGTAATATCAGGCAGTAAGGCGCGAGTTTTGTGGGTTAAGGCCAAGACTTCTGGGGCTTCAAACCGTCGTCCTTGGGCATAAAAGGCATCAAAATTACCAATTTCAATTAAATCTGCCCCGGCCTTTACTGCTGCTGTGAATAAGTCAGGGTCAACGGCCGAGACACAGATAGGTAAGGTAATCAATTGACGGACATTGTGAACTAAAGCCGCATCAGCCGCAATATCGACAAAGGTTGCGCCCCCTGCTTGGGCCGCTTTAACAATAGCGGTGACTTTCTTGGTGTCTAAATTAGTTAAGCCGCTAATAACCTTAAGGGCTTGATGTTGAGCGAACGCTTTCTCTAACTGAGGGTGCATAGTCATCTTCAATCTGAATCTTGATAAGCTTATTGTGCCATTTTTCTTTGTATAGTGTTAAAAAAGTCTTACTGTCAACCCAACCAGGGAGGGGTAGTGACACAATAGCAATAGCAATGATTATTAGGCTTGGGAAGATTTATAATGATTAAACTGGCAACACGGGTAGGAAAAGTCCCTCCATCTATCACCCTAGCCATCGCAGCTAAAGCTAAGGCGATGAAAACCCAAGGCATTGATGTCTGTAGCTTTAGTGCTGGAGAACCGGATTTTGATACCCCGCAGCACATCAAAGACGCAGCTAAGTTAGCTCTTGATAGTGGTAAAACTAAGTATGGGGCAGCATCAGGGGAACCTAAACTAAGAGAGGCGATCGCTAAAAAGTTACGCAATGATAACAATTTAAACTATGGCCCAGAGAATGTCATTGTCAGCAATGGAGGTAAACATTCTTTATTTAATTTAATGTTGGCCTTAATTGAAACGGGAGATGAGGTGATTATTCCGGCTCCCTATTGGTTAAGTTATCCTGAAATGGTGAAACTGGCAGCAGGTACCCCTGTGATTGTAGAGACGACGGCAGAAACGGAGTATAAAATTACCCCGCAACAACTACGAGAAGCTATCACCCCAAACACCAAATTATTTGTTCTCAATTCTCCTTCTAACCCCACAGGAACCGTTTATACACCTGATGAAATTAAGGCCTTAGCGGAGGTGATTATTGACCATGATTTATTGGTTGTTTCTGATGAAATTTACGAAAAAATTCTCTATGATGGCGCGGAACATATAAGTATTGGAGCTTTAGGGGAAGAAATCTTTAAACGCACAATTATTAGTAATGGGTTTGCGAAAAGTTATTCCATGACAGGGTGGCGTGTAGGCTATTTAGCTGGCCCGACAGAATTAATTAAAGCTACCAGTATTATTCAAAGTCATAGTACCTCAAATGTCTGTACTTTTGCTCAATATGGAGCGATTGCGGCCTTAGAAGATTCTCAAGATTGTGTGCAAGAAATGTTAACAGCCTTTACTCAACGACGGAGGGTAATGGTAGACAGAATTCAAGCTATGTCTAAGCTGAGTTGTTCAACCCCAATGGGCGCATTTTATGTGTTTGTTGATATTAGTCAAACTGGGATGAAATCTTTGGAATTTTCTGATGCTCTTTTGGAAGCTGAAAAAGTTGCAGTGATTCCAGGGATAGCTTTTGGGGCTGATGATTGTATTCGTCTTTCCTATGCCACTGATTTAGGAACCATTGAAAAAGGAATGGCTAGATTAGAAAAATTTGTTAAGGTTTAATGAATAATTAAGGAGAAAATATGTCTTATAAAAAGATTTTAGTTGCTTTAGATAATTCCCCTTTAGGAAAAGTTGTTTTTGAGCAAGCTTTATCAATGGCTAAACAAAATAAGGCGGTTTTAATGTTGTTCCATTGTTTATCCATGGAAAGTCAAAATGTAACCCCTTACGCCAGTTTTTATGAGGGAGAATTTAGCGACTTTTCTTATTTAATGCGGGAACAGTTAGAACAACAAACTGAAAGCGTAAAGCAATGGCTAACAGATTATTGTAAAATTGCCACAGAACAAGGTGTATTGACAGAATGGGACTGGAAAATAGGAGAACCCGGCCGTTGGGTTCGAGAAGTCGCTAAAAGTTGGGATGCTGATTTAATTGTGATCGGAAGACGGGGACTAAAAGGCATTACAGAAATGTTTTTAGGTAGCGTTAGCAATTATATTGTTCACCATTCTCCCTGTTCTGTATTAGTGGTTCAAGGGGAAAATCTAGAAAAAAATTGTTAGCCTCACCCTCAACTTGACTCTTTTACAGTAAATTAGGTAAAGAATTGTAAACAATCTTGATCAGGAGACAAATCATGAGCAGTCCTCAAACGCAACCCAGCGAAACCCCCAAACTCGAAGATCCTAAATTCGGGTTTAATGACTATGCAGAGCGTTTAAATGGTCGTGCGGCTATGATGGGTTTCTTGTTAATCTTAGCCATCGAATATTTTACCGGACAAGGACTATTATCCTGGTTGGGTCTACAGTAGCAGGTTGATGGGAAGACAAGGAAAATAGAGAATGGCGAAACTTCTGTAACCCCTAAACATCTAACTTCTTCCCCTACTTGTATGATGGTGGATAACTTTATCTTTTCTATACAAACTCGGTAATATACGGAAACCTCTCAGTAGGACTAGAATCACCCTAAATCCTATCTCCGAGATTTCTGTGAGCCGTTTTGTAGCAGGTAAGATAAGCTGAAATTAGAATGGTAATCTAAACAGAAACAAGCAAATGAATATTTTACTGCCTCGTGTTCTGAGAACCTTTTACCGCAAAGAACCCATTTCTAGCTTTATTCTCACCGTGGGTGCGGTAGATGCGGTAATTGGAGGGGTGGGACAACGCTGGTCATTATTGTCATTGGGATTACTAATTGCGACCTTATCCATCATTTTACGTTGGTGGCAAGTGCAAAAATCTCAACCCATACTGACCGAAGATACCCCTAGGCGATATCTCCCACCTAGTTCGACCAGAACCCCCCTACCTCAATTAACTCATGATAAATCCCGCCGATGAATGGTGTGGCAACATCTCAGTGCTTAAAAATTGGTGAGGTTGCCAAGCAGTTTGGGTTATCTGTAAAAACTTTGCGTTATTATGATGAGCGTGGTTTATTAACTCCGACTGTTCAACGTTCTCCTTCAGGCTATCGTCTCTTTCATCCAACGGTGTTTGGTCGATTAGGGTTTATCAAACGGGCCCAAGCTTTAGGTCTGAGCCTAGAGGAAATTCAGGAAGTGCTATCCATTCATGACCAGGGACAGTTGCCTTGCGGGATGATTAAGCAATATCTTTTGGAGAAGTTGACAGAGATAGAGAAACAAATTGAGTCTCTAGACATTCTAAAATCTGAGTTAACGGGAATTCTGTCTGGGTGGCAAGAGCAACCCTTAATTGAGAAGACCGAACAAACCATTTGCCCGAATATTCAGTCACCATGATGAACCATCAGGACAGTAAGGGAAAAAAAAGACTCTATTCAGGGGTATTCATCACTACTCTACTCCTCTTCAGTCAAGGGTGGGGAATACCCAGTCAGGCCCAATTGCTTCAGCAGCAACAAGAAGCACTTTCTGAACAGAAGATTCCTGTAGAAAATAACACATTAAAGCTTAAATATCGCCTAACTGGTCATACAACTCCTATTCGTTCCCTGGTGTTTAGTCCCAATGGAAGAACCTTAGTTAGTGGTGGGGGAACCAATGAACCATTTTTGAAATTTTGGTCTTTGGAAGATGGGGAGGAAGTGGATACCCTGCGATCGCAAAGTTCAGCGATTTTAACCTTAGCCATTTCTCCTGATGGGAAAACCTTGGTCAGCAGTGGGGAAGATGCAGATATTCACTTTTGGACTTGGCCGCAAAAATCAAGCAAAGTGACTTTTTTTGACCACTACAGTTATGTGTTATCCCTAGCAATTACCCCTGACAGTCAATGGGTGGTCAGTGGGGCCTTAGATGGTATTCGGGTCTGGTCTTTAGAACCTCCCCGTTTGCTCTATCAATTAGAAGGCTTTGGAACCCCTGCTTATGCCTTAGCGATGCACCCCAATGGGTTTTTAGTGGCTAGTGGGGATGATCAGGGAAGGGTGAGATTTTGGAATCTTCGAGACAAGACTTTAGTATCGGAGTTTGCGGCCCACGAAAGACCGATATCGGGTTTGGCTATTACCCCTGATGGTAAAACCTTGGTTACCGCGAGTCAAGATGGGACGGTTAAGCTTTGGGATTTGGCCAGTGGTGATTTGATTGATACCTTGACGGGCCATAAGGGGAGAGTTCAGGCGATCGCCCTCAGTCCCAATGGTAAGATTTTGGCGAGTGCGGGTCTTGATGGGGTGAGACTGTGGAGTATGGAAAGAAGACGGTTGTTGCGTTATCTAACCGAGGAAAGGGACTGGGTTAATGCCTTAGCGTTTAGTCCTAATGGACAGTTTCTGGCTTCCGGTGGGTTTGATAAGGTGGTTAATGTTTGGGAAATTCCCCCTTCTTTTTATGAGGTTCCTAAGTCGCGTATTGAGATTCAATTCGAGCAGTAAAGTATGCCCCAAGATCAACAACATCCCCAAGAAAAAGCTGATCGTGAGGTGATTAATCGTCTTTTGACAGAAGAACCCAATCATCATAATTTAGCGGAATTAGCACGGCTTCGCATCCGTTACCGCAATTTTCCTGGAGCGCGACAAATACATCGGGATTTAGAGTTAATTTTACAGCAGTGGCAGTTGACAGAAGAAGAACTATTTGAGACAACTCGTCAACTCCATGAAAGTGGGAAGGTTTATCGTCGTCAGCAAGGGGATGATATTCAAGATTGGAGTTAAATGTTCAGTAACATCATTAAAAAATCTCTAATTAACAGCTTTATTGTTTTTATTTTATTTCTAATTGTTACAGATGCACTACCCGAAACATCCTTAGTTCATCGCTATTTGAAACAAGCAATTGATCCCCTTTTAGATAAAATAGGAATTTGGCAGGGAACTTGGCAATTATTTGCCCCAGATGTAGATAAAAGCAACAATCGTTTTCTGGCCGAAATAACTTTTTCTGATAATACTCAAGGTATTTGGTACTCTCCCAATTGGTCTAAAATGTCTATTGAAGAGCGTTTTCTCAAGTTTAGACACATGGAATATTATGATAGTATTTACTTTGAGGGTAACAGCAATGCTTGGCAATCTTTAGCAGACCATTTATCAAGAACAATTGTGAGTGCAGATAATCCAGATGCCAAGCCTATTAAAATTATTTTAATCAGAGAATGGGCGAATATTCCAGCACCAAGTCAAAAAAATTTATCACCTATTTTACCTGAAAATAACTTTAATCATCGTTATAAATTCTACAAATGGGAATCTTCTAAATGAGTTATACTCCCTTCAGTTTACAGAGTTTTTTGGCTGGTTGGGATAGTTTTTTTTATCAATATAAAAACCCAAAAATATGTGCAGTAATTCGCATTGCTTATGCTTTTTTATTACTGATTAATGTTTTAGTTTGGTGGCCAGATTTATTAAGCTGGTTCGGAGAAAATGGATTATTACCCTATGCAGTTTCTAGAGAAATTATTGCTCCTGACACCCTCACTATTTTTACCTGGTTGCCTAAAAATGACTGGGTATTAAAAATTAGTTATGGTATTTTTATTTCACAAATTATTTTATTATTATTTGGCTTATTTTCTCGATTTCAAGCAATCTGTGTTTTTATTTGGTTTGTATCTTTTGTTCATCGACATCATACCTTATTTGATGCTGAAGATAATTTATTTAGACTCATGGGATTTTTTCTGATTTTTATGCCAATTGGTGCTTATTATTCTGTTGATAATTGGTTGAAGAATCGCAACAAAATTCCTCATGATTTTACTTCATCAACTTGGGCATTGCGATTATTACAAATACAAATGTGTTTAATTTATGTGTCTACAGCTTGGGAAAAAATGAAAGGAGAAGACTGGATAAATGGAACAGCTATTTATTATGTTAGTCGTTTAGATGATGTTTTTGGACACTTCCCTATTCCGAATTTTTTATTAACTTCTTTCAGTCTGATCAAATATATGACATGGTTAGTCATTGTTGTAGAGTTATTTATTCCTATTACACTTTGGTTTAAAGAAACTCGTCGCTTTGCATTATTCCTGGCCTTTGGACTACATTTATCCATTGAATATGCTATGAATTTATTTCTGTTTCAATGGTTAATGATCGTAGGATTATTATCTTTTACAGAACCCAGAGATTATAAACTTTTAAAGCATTGGGTCACAAAAATTCTCCAATTCATTAAGAAAAAGGCGATCATGAGGTGATATCAAATCCGCTTTAAAAAGTAGAGTTATTAAAGCCAACAAAACCCAGTAGAGACGTTGCCTGCAACGTCTCTACGTTAATTTATTCTGAAAAAGATAATAGAAAACGGCGGTTTAAGGGTTGAATTGGGCGAGCATTTAGGGGAAAAATTTGCCTAAATTGATTAATTTGTTGGGAGGAAATCTCCAGGGGATTTTGAAACACTATCCACTGAACAACTTCTGAACAGGGAGGGGTGGTTAAAGAGCCAAAATAACGATAACTCGTGGCATCATCCGGTAACAGTTGAGGTAGAGAAATATTAACTCCCTTGATTAATTTCTCCTCACTTTTATGAGAGGGCATAGCTTCCCAAATTGATTTAAGGGTCGCATTTTCTTCACCTTCTTGCAGAAATACCCCTAAAACAGCAAGAGAGCCTTCTTGATTTTTGTGAACAAAATGTACTTCCATGGGGTATGCTTTTCCCGTCATCTTATGCTCACTGGGATGATGAAAATGAAATTGCAAGAGGTCAAATTTTTTGCCATCAATAATAATATAATTGCCGGGATTACTATTGACTTGAATGGTATGGCTATTATTGATTATTTTTAGGGGAATGTCCTGATAAACAATCTCGATAGGTTGTAATTCAGACGAAACGGGTGATTGCAAATCAATGGGAGATTGTTGATTTCCAACACTACACACTTGATAGTCCGCCGAAAGTTCGCCCCAACTTTCAGGATCATCATAACTCCAATCTGTATGATTTTCTCCGGCGACAGCAGCTATTAAGGAAGGAAAATTAAGGCTAAATACTGCCCCGGCTAAACCTAGCGGAATTGCTTTTACGAAAGTGCGCCGCTTCATGGATTAGCTCCTATTTTTTTATGAGAAAACTCTTACATTTCATAATAACATAATCATTTGATATAGCAAATAGATGACCAAGCTATTGTTATCAATCTTTGATATTTACCCTAATAATCTGCTAATTCTGATGTCAACCAAGTTTAGGAATTAATTCTCAGTAATTTCTCACCAAAATTTAATGTTTGAGTGATTGAATAATATTACAATAGTTACGTAACAACCCCTTAATGCTTAAATAATATTGGATATGACATTGTTCATCTTCTCCGACAGAAAATTTTGTTGATTCAATTTCCTAAAATTGAGAATAGTCAGTTATTATGAAAGGTAATAAAATTGCTTTCAATCAGAGTGAAAAATTGAAAAATCGGTTTTCTTGGGTGATATTTTTTTACCGATATACAGCAACATTTATATTCCTGGGAATCTGGATATTTTTGGCTATTATTGCTCTTGCTTGGTTATTTGGTGAATCCCATATTGTTCAGTTATTTAATCAGTTAAATTATTGGCAAGAACACCCGCATATTTGGTTACAAGTTCCTGATTTTGATCATTCATTTTATTTGTATTTTCCAACTATCTTATTATGGATTATTCTACAAATTATTATGCAAATATCTCCTTATCCAAAACCTTGGTCAAGGGGAATTATTGTTACAATTTTATTAGTGTTAATTCTCCGCTATTTTGCTTGGCGATCGCTTTCTACTCTTAACCTTAGTAATCCTGTGGATGGTATCTTTAGCATAGGATTATTTTTACTAGAATTTTTAGCCCTTTTTGGGGGATTTATTCAATTGGTATTTATGTTTACGAGTAAAGAACGTAAAGAAGAAGCCAATGATTACAGTCAGGCAGTTATCAATCAGGAATATTGTCCTTCAGTTGATGTATTTATCCCTACTTATAATGAGCCTATTTTTATTTTAAAGCGGACGATTATTGGTTGTCAAGCCCTAAGTTATGCCCAGAAAAAAGTTTATGTTTTAGATGACACAAACCGACCGGAAATTGAAGAGTTAGCGAAACAATTAGGGTGTTATTATATCACCAGACTAGATAATTTCTATGCAAAAGCAGGTAACTTAAATCATGCTTTAACCCAAACTAATGGAGAATTAATTGCTATTTTTGATGCTGATTTTGTACCAACCACTAATTTTCTCACAAGAACAATTGGTTTTTTTCAGAATGTGAAAACTGCCTTACTTCAAACCCCCCAAAATTTTTATAATCCTGATCCAATTGCTAGAAATTTAGGGTTAGCTTCTGTTTTAAATCCTGAAGAAGAAGTATTTTATCGTCAAATTCAGTTAATGAGAGATGGAACTAATTCTGTTCTTTGTGCAGGAACTTCTTTTGTTGTTAGACGCAGTAGTTTAGAAGAAGTTGGGGGATTTATTACTGAATCTATTAGTGAAGATTATTTTACTGGAATACGCCTTTTAGCAAACAAATATGATGTTTTATATCTCAATGAAAAGTTAAGTGCTGGTTTAGCAGCAGAAAGTATTTCATCCCATATTTCTCAAAGATTAAGATGGGGTAGAGGAACCTTACAAGCATTTTTTATTAAAGAAAATCCCCTGATTATTCCTAATTTAACTTTTGTCCAAAGATTAGTTAATTTTGAAGGATTATTATTTTGGTTTAGTCCTCTATCTCGTTGTTTCTTTTTAATTTGTCCTTTTCTTTATTCTGTATTTAATATCTCATTTATACAAGTCACTTCTGATGAGTTTATTTATATGTTTTTGCCTTATTATACTGTCAATTTTACGGTATTATATTGGTTAAGTTTAAAAGCGCGTTCAGTATTATTTTCAGATGTTTATAACTTAACCCACTGTTTCCCAACGGTAATTAATACAATTAAAGTGATGTTTCATCCCTTTGATAATAAGTTTTCTGTAACTCCAAAAGGGGTTTCTCGAAAGCTTTATGTTTATCAATGGAAATTAGCAGTTCCCGTAATTATTTTTTTAATAATGAACTTAGTCAGTTTAGGAATGAGTTTACAGAAAACAATTATATCAACTGCTGGAATTAATCCAGGTTTTTATTGGAGTTTGTATAATGTTATTACTATTGGGGTTGCTTTATTGGCTTTTTATGAGAAACCTCAATCAAGTTTGTTTCAAAGTTTTCCTCTATCTAAACCAGTTAAACTTATTAACAAAAATTCTATTTTAGAAGGAAAAACTAAAGCAATATCAGAAGAAGGAGCAACTTTAGTATTAAATAGTAATTGTAATTTACCGGAGCAATTTTTCTTAGAGATCGAAGGATTAAAACTTCCTAGCGAAATGATTGAGAAAAAGATAACCCATCATCAAACTGAGATCAAAATTTATTTCTTAGACTTAACTTTAGAACAACAAAAAAAACTGATATACCTATTATATTGTACTCCCAATCGTTGGCAATTCCAAGAATATAAAAAAGCCCCAGGTGAATTTGCATCTCTTGTATTAATGCTGAAATTACTTCTCAGATATAAACCCTTAACCTCGATCTTTAAACGTCTAATTTAAACCTCAATTTTCCATAACTTAAGATAAGCATCACCAAACATTAGTTTTGCTTTCACCTTAGTTTCTTTTTCTAATGTGAGTTTAAATTCATCTGTTGGACTCAGTAAAAATATTGTTTGAAAACCCTTAGGAAATTTATATTGTTTCTCTTGTGATAGTAACTGAAACTTAACCTCTGGGTTTAGTAAATAACTTAATGCCATAATATTACCAGGATGATAACCTTGATCATTACTAATGACTAAAGGAGAGTCTATTTTATTAATAATCTGAGCAACTTGGGGTAAACTATAACTAATTACCTTTGTCCAAGCAGTGTCTTTTTGTGAATTTATCCAACAGGAAATAATTCCTAAAGAAAGAATTATGATCGTAATCATAGACCACACTTTAGTGATTTTATTGGTTGAATGAGTTAATTTTATTCCTAATAAATAAGCAACAGAAAGATTAATTCCTAGGTAAAAAGGAATGAGATAACGAGGAGAGAGGGATCTGACTCCTCCCCATAATAAATCTGGCCCTAGTAAAAAAAATATTTGAATAAAAACTAAAGAAAAGACAAATAACCAAGATTTTAATGCTGATTTTTTATACAAAAAATAAAGAGAATAACTAACTAAAAGCAAACATAATATAATAATAAAATAAGTAAGCAAGGTGTCAATTTCCCATCCCAGATCAAAGAAAAGACGACTAAGATTTAATCCCCAAGTCTTTAATAATTCTTCCGGTGGCAATGTAACAGCAATCATCCAATTATTTGCTCGTTTATACTGTTCATAGTTTTGAATTAAGACTATCATCCAAGGAGCAAATAAAATACAAGATATTACTAATGATATTCCATAGAAAATAGTGACTTTATTAAAAGCATTTTTTTCTATCAAAAGAGTATATATTGCTTGAGCAATAATCACGAATATACTAAAAAGAGATGTGTATAAACTGAGGGTGGTTAAAATCAAATAAACACCCCAACTTAAGTAACATCGTTCTTGAGGGATATTGGCATCTTTAGTTAACCTTATACTTCGTAATAATGAAGCAGTAGACAAAGCAATTAAAACCGTGAATAAAGCATATTCTCTCGCTTCTTGAGCATAAAAAACATACAAAGGCGAAACAGCAACCAAAGCTAGACATAAACTGCTAATTATTGGTTGCTTAAAAAGTTCCCAACATAACCAATAAATAGCAGGAAAAATCCATAAACTAACTAAAACAGAAAAACTTCTGATTACTGTTATAGAATCACCCCAAAATTGTCGCCAATATCTCACTAAAATATAGTACAATGGAGGATGATGGGGATCATCAAAGACTAAAGTATTAATGGTATCAGCTAAGCTTTTTTTGTCATTAATTTTTAAGTGATATTGTAAAGAATCTTGAGTGATTACTTCTCCATTAAATAGGGAAGGATGCCATTCCTTAGCAGTAAATCCAGTAATGTGTAAACTGGTATGAATTTCGTCGTGCCAATAAACTTTTTTATCTAAATTAACAACTCGAAAGAAAATTCCTAACATCAGGATAATTAAAATGAGGAAATAGTAAGAATATAAGAGATTTTTCGATTTCATAAGTATTAATAATTGGTATTTCTGTGCATATTCACAAATTTAGTTAATTCTGCTTGGAACAATAGCTTAATTGTTCCCGTTGGCCCATTACGATGTTTAGTGACAATAATTTCTGCAACCCCTCGATCAACAGTATCAGGGTTATAATATTCATCTCGATATAACATCATAATTAAATCAGCATCTTGTTCAATTGAACCACTTTCTCGTAAATCTGACATCATTGGACGTTTATTATTCCTCGATTCAACAGCCCGACTTAACTGAGATAAAGCAATAACAGGGGCCTTAACTTCACGGGCCAACCCTTTAAGAGAACGGGTAATTTTTGATAATTCTTGAACACGGTTATCACCTCCACCTTCCATTAATTGTAAATAATCAATTAAAACTAAGCCAAACTCTCCTTTCTTTTCTGCCAGTAAACGGCGAACCTGGGAACGAATTTGCATCACCGTAATATTAGCAGCATCATCAATATAAATGGGTAAATTGGATAAAGTTCCCATGGCAATACTGATTTTTTCATAATCATTTTGTGCCAATCTTCCTGATCGTAAACGGTTACTTTCTATACCAGCTTCTGAGGCTAATAAACGCATAGAAAGCTGCTCTTTCGACATTTCTAAACTAAAAATTGCCACAGGTAAATTATGCTTTTTAGCAATATTAGCTGCAACTCCTAACCCGAAAGCCGTCTTTCCCATCGAAGGCCGACCAGCAATAATAATTAAATCCGATCTTTGTAGTCCTCCTGTGATACCATCTAACTCATAAAATTCCGTTTCAATGCCAGGAAGTGCCGTTTGATCTTGGAGTTTTTCTAACTCATTAAAAGTTTTAATAATGGTGTCAGAAATCGGAATTAACCCCTCTTGGGGTCGCTTTTGTGTCAAGCTAAAAATTTTCTTTTCAGACTCATCTAAAACTACATCTAATTCTCGCGTTGTCTCAAATCCTAAATCTACAATTTCATGACCCGCAGCAATTAATTGACGACGCAAATATTTCTCCATCACTAACACCGCATAGCGATCAATATTTACTGCCGAAACCGTGCGATCAACCAACTGCATTAACTTATCAATTCCTCCAACTTGTTGCAATAAATAATGATCCTCAAGGTTACTTTTAACCGTCATGACATCGGTTGGTTGTCCTTGACTATAAAGCTTTAATGCTGCCTGATAAATCTCTTGATGAGCTTTCACATAAAAAGCATTAGTATTGATTAAATCTACCACCCGTCCCATGGCTTCTGGATCGACTAAAATACCACCGAGAATTGACTCCTCAGCTTCAATATTTTGGGGAGGAAGGGTTTGATTAATGACCATAGACAACCATAAAAACTTTTTCAATAGCTATGTACTATAGCATTACCCTTTCTGTATAGCAAAATAAATTTTGGTTAAAAAGGAAGGAAAAAAATAAAAATAATCTAAAATTAACAATTCCCTGTCCTCCCTTAAAAAACTGTACTACAATAAAAAGTTACAACAATAAATCTGAGAGGTACGCCTATCGAGACCATCTACGGCAATCTGCAAGGGTTAAAACCGAGTCAGATTAAGCAATTGAAACGACTCTATCATCAAAAGTTGGTAGGCGATCGCTTTACCACCCCAGAATTCGCCCAACGACTGGCCGCCGTCAGTTCAGATATGGGTCAACCTGTCTGTGCTTATGTTAACCGTCGTGGCCAAGTGATTCGCGTCGGTGTAGGAACCCCACGACAAACCCAAATACCCCCCTTAGAATTGCCCCGTTACGGTGCAGAAAGACTGTGCGGCATTCGTTGTCTTGCCACCAAACTGAAAGCAGAACCTCCCAACGAGTCTAGCTTAACAGCCATGGTCTTACAACGACTTGATGCTTTGGTCATGCTTCCCGTGACAGGAGAAGGGAAAATGCGACAGGGTGGGGGGGCCACAGGCTATGTAAAAGAAGCCTACATTGCCCATTTATTGCCCGCCTCAGACCTCAACCCCAACCAGGAATACTATTGGACGGTTTCTCCGGCCATGACCCTAGAAACTCTAACAGAACAGGATTTCTGGGGGTTAGTGGAAGGGTTAGAAGCGGAATTTCGGCGAGAATACACGGCCCAACAGGTTGAAGGAGATCACGAAAGAGTGATGATCGTCGGCCTGCAAACCGAAAAAATGAGCGATCACGCCTTTGAGGAAACCGTAGCAGAAGTCGCACGACTTGTAGACACCGCCGGGGGAGAAGTGATGGAAACCCTGCGCCAAAAAAGGGATAAACCCCATCCTCAAACCGTTGTGGGAACGGGAAAAGTCCAAGAAATTGCCCTGCGTGTCCAAACCTTGGGGGCTAATTTAGTGGTCTTTGATCGGGATCTTTCTCCGGCCCAAGTCCGCAACCTAGAATCTCAATTAGGGGTTCGGGTGGTCGATCGCACCGAGGTCATTTTAGACATTTTTGCTCAACGGGCCCAATCCCGGGCCGGTAAATTACAGGTAGAATTAGCCCAATTAGAGTATATGTTGCCTCGACTGGTGGGGCGCGGTCAAGCCATGTCTCGGTTAGGAGGTGGTATCGGGACAAGAGGCCCAGGGGAAACGAAATTAGAAACGGAACGTCGTGCGATTCAACGGCGTATTTCCCGTCTCCAGCAAGAAGTTAACCAACTTCAGGCCCACCGTTCCCGTCTCCGTCAACAGCGTCAGCAACGGGAAATTCCTAGCGTGGCCATTGTGGGTTATACCAATGCGGGAAAGTCCACTCTAATCAATGCTTTAACCAATGCGGAAGTTTACACCGCCGATCAATTATTTGCTACCCTTGACCCCACTACCCGTCGTCTTTCGGGGATGGATAGTACCACAGGGCAACCCTATACTATCCTGTTAACGGATACAGTGGGATTTATTCATGAATTGCCCCCCTCCCTAGTCGATGCGTTTCGCGCTACCTTGGAGGAAGTGACAGAAGCAGATGCCCTGTTGCACGTGGTTGACTTATCTCATCCTGCCTGGCAACATCATATTCAATCGGTCATGAAAATTTTAAAAGAGATGCCCTTAGTGCCTGGGCCCATTCTCTTGGCGTTTAATAAAATTGATACAGCCGAGAGTGACACCCTGAGACTGGCCCAAGAAGAGTATCCTCTAGGGGTTTTTATTTCTGCTAGTCAACGGTTGGGGTTAGAAACCTTAAGGGAAAAACTGGGTCAATTAGTGAACTATGCGGCGGTTAATTAATCGGCTTACCTTCGGGATTTTATCCTTCTTTTAACAGAAATATCGGCAGAAGTTCCTACCGAAAAATACTATCAAAAACTAATATTTTAGGTAGGAATTAGGCTTGTTTCCCATCGCTTTTAATGAGAACCCCGATAAATACGTTGAGCTTGTTCTGGGGGAAAATGTTCATATCCTGGAAGAGAAGATCCCTTATTACCATTGCCATTATTAACAGGTTTTACCCCATTACCATTACTCTTAGGTTGAGGAGTTGTCGGAACTTTAGAATCTGACGAAGATCCCACCGGACAACTGGGATGAAAATTGTACTCTGGTTCGGGGTTAATGATACGACTTTGGGGGGGAATAAAATCATGAGATATCACATCATACTCAAACACTTCCCCTGTTTCAATGCGATAAATCCAACCATGTAAGCTTAAATTACCCTGATGCAAACGGGAACGAATAACAGGATAGGTTTGTAAATTTTCCAGTTGCGTCAAAACATTTTCGGCGACGGTAACTTCTAAGAGTTCTTCCCCTTCTAAATTGCTGTAATTATCTTTAATAACTTGTCGAGTCGCTTCTGCGTGCTTTAACCAATTATGAACTAGAGGCATTTTTTCTTCCAGACTACTCAATTTAAGTAACCCTTTCATGGCACCACAATGGGAATGACCACAAACAATCACTTGGTCAATGTTTAAAGCAGAAACCGCATATTCGATTGCTGCTCCTTCCCCACCATTAGCCGCCCCAAAGGGAGGAATAATATTACCCGCATTACGAATGACAAAGAGTTCACCAACTTGCGCTTGGGTAATTAAATTGGGATCAATACGGGAGTCGGAACAAGTAATGAAAAGAATGCGGGGATGTTGTCCGTGAGATAATTCTTCAAACAGTTCACGATGAGAACTAAAATAACCTGTTTGGAACTCTTTTAGTCCCTCAATTAGCTTTTTCATGAAGAAAGTAGATATTTTTACTTATTTAGCTTTAACCTTTAATCTATTTCTGATTATCCTGTAAATTGGCTCTTTTGTATAGTGTGATCTGAGTTTAAGTTATCTACAAAAATATTTAAGTGGGGTAAAGGTTAAAGGCAAAGAAATTAATTCATTGCCTATTCCAAAATTGACTAACCATTAACTATGGCTAATTGAGAGGTTAAAAAACGGCTCATCCATCCTTCTAAATAGACACGATTTTCTTTTTGTTGTTGGAGATCATTGGTATTCCAAGGGTGAGGGGCTAACCCTTTAATGGCGGCGGTGGTAACACAAAACATTGATTTTTGGAAGCTTTGACAAATCTGAACTAATAAGTCATCTTCTTGACGAAAACTTTGGCGATAAATATCATGGAGATAGTCAGGTAAATAATGACGCATATCCTGCATTAATAGGGTTGGGGGAATGCCCGCACCACCAACAGGTAAGGGATCTGCATATAAAGCACCGAAAGTAAAAATAGCTTGTTCCGAGGGTATTTGATAGGCTTGAGCATTATAAGAAATGGTGCCTGGAAAGGGAGTTCCTCGGAAAAAGATGGCTTCTACATAGGGAACTGCCGTATCCATTAAAAAAGTTAATTCTGCTGATTTTGGTAAGACATCATAGACTTTATCTCGGATTTTTACTTGATAAGTAATGGGTTTACTGGCATCTTTAACTAACCCATCTAAAATATGTTGAACTACATCAGGAATTGATTTAATTTCTCCTCGATCATAGCGATCAGATAAGGATAAGAACATATCAGCCATGACTCGCCAAAATTGACCCAAACCACTATAATAAGACATCATTCTCATGTGTTCAGGCAAAAATTCAGGAAAGGCTTTATTCAGTCCTAACATTAAAAAGTTGTTCTTAAATTTAGCTTGAATTACTTTTTCAATCCCTTGTTTAAAGTCGGGGGTATCTAAGTAAGCATCTAACCCCCCTCCACCATGCCACATCATCGCTTTCATACAGTATTCTGCATATTCAAAGTTAATGCGATCATGGTTCCAATGATGCCATAATTTATTGAAAGAAAACTCCCCATTAAAATATTTAAAAAAAGGAAATAACACTAAAAATTGATGATCAGCAATATAAATAAGATTGCGGGAATAAGCATCTAATATCACCCCATAACTCTTAAGAATACCCACCACTTCAATCACATTTCGTGGAGAGTCTTTGAGTAAAGCTTCTCCCCTTTCCAGACGATAGATATACTCAGCAAGGGGGTGACGGGAGGGTTCTACTTGTATACTAACCATAATCTACTTATCTCTTATTCAGTTCTTCTGTCTAGTCTTCCTATTATTTCATCATTATTGCATTTTAGGAAATGATTTTGATCTGACGTTTAACTTATTTAGCTTCCATCCAATTTTTACCCTGATGAATTTCTACTAATAAAGGAACAGTTAAATTCACCACATTTTCCATAGTTATTTTAATTTTATTGTGCAATTCTTCCCATTCTTGAGGCGGTATCTCAAACACTAATTCATCATGAACTTGTAACAATAATTTAGCTTGATAATTGGCTAAAATTTTCTGTATTTTAACCATGGCAATTTTAATAATATCAGCACTTGAGCCTTGAATGGGAGCATTAGCAGCAGCCCTTAATAATTGAGCATCTGTATAATTCAAATTTAACTGATCTAAATTAATGGTTTTAGGATCATGGCCACGAAACTGATATAAACTATTTGTACTAAATTTAAAATAACGCCTTCTGCCTAAAATTGTTGTCACATATCCCTTGGCGATCGCTTCTTTTTTCATAGTTTCTAAATACTCAAATACCTGGGCATACCGTTGACGATATTTATTAATAAATTCTTTGCCTTCTGCCACAGTTACCCCCGCTTCTCTAGCAAATCTTTGGGAACCCATACCGTAAATTACCCCAAAGTTAATCGTTTTACCTAAATTCCGTTCTGCTGGTGTAATATTATCTTTTTCAAATAATAGTTTTGCTGTTACACTATGAACATCTTCACGATTTTTATAAGCTTCTAATAAAACGGGTTCTTGACTTAAATGGGCTAAAATTCTTAATTCAATTTGAGAATAATCTGCTGAAACTAATAACCAGCCTTCTTGGGGAAGAAATGCTTGTCTAATTTTACGGGAAAATTCGGTTCTGATCGGAATATTTTGTAAATTAGGATTAGATGATGAGAGTCTTCCTGTTGCTGTTACAGACTGATTAAAATTCGTGTGTATACGCTTGGTTTTGCCATCAACTAATTCAGGTAAAGCATCGACATAGGTTGATTTTAATTTAGATGAAGTTCGATAGTTTAAAATATAATCAATAATCGGATGATCTCCTTGTAATTTTTCTAATGTCCCATGATCCGTAGAGTATCCTGTTTTGGTTTTGCGAGATTTTTTGCGGTTTAATTCTAATTTTTCAAAGAGAATTTCTCCTAATTGTTTTGGCGATCCTAAATTAAAAGTTTCTCCGGCTTCTTGATATGCTTGCTGCTCAATAATGTTTAAATCTTCTTCTAACTGTTGAGATAATTTCCCTAAGTATTCTGTGTCAATTATAATCCCTTGATCTTCCATGGCAGCTAACACAGATTCTAGGGGTTGTTCTACTTCTAATAATAGTTTTTTAAGCTCAGGAATTTGGACTAATTTTGCCTTTAAAGGTTCCACCAATAACCAAGTAGCATAAGCATCTATACCACAATAATCCGCAACCGTTACAATATCAAGATCAGCAATGGTTTGATTTTTAGCAATACCTAATTCATCATAATTTTGAGAGGTGATATTAGGTAAATATTGTTGACATAAATCACTCAGTTTATGACTGCCTTCAGGTTCGAGAACATAACTAGCTAACATAGTATCAAAAACTACCCCATCCAGTTTAATTCCCTGATGGTATAAAATGAGACGATCAAATTTTGTATTCTGAAAAACCTTGGGATATTTATTACTTTCTAAAATAGGTCTTAATTTATCTAAAACTTGTTCTTTCTTGAGTTGTTCTCCCTGTTTATGTCCCATGGGAATATAAGCAATATCTGTGGGTTGATTTCCCCAACAACAACCGATTCCTACCAAGTCGGCTTGTCTAGGGTTTAAATCGGTTGTTTCTGTATCCCAAGCCACCGGAAAATCATAATTAGTCTGTCGAAGAAGAATTTCAATAAACTCATCTAACTGGGATAGTTTCGTGATAATTATAGGATTAATTAGAGATTTTTTATGTATTTTTTCAACAACTATCCCTGTCTTTTCTTCAGAAGATACTGAGTCAAAAATTGAAAGTTGTTTCTGTTCATTATCAGCCCCTGATTCCTGGGGTAATTCTAATTGTATTTCTCCCCCAAATTGCTGTTGTAATTGATTAATTTGTTTTAAAAACTTTTTTAATTCTAGTTTTTCAAGTACCGATTTTAATAATTCAAGATTAACCCCTTTAAGTTGACCATCTTTTAGGGTAAAATCCAAGGGAGTATTGACTATTATTTCAGCCAAATAACGGGAATGTTCAGCAGCTTTTACCCCTTCTTTTAACTTCTTCTGGTTAGCACCTTTAATTTGCTCAATATTTTGATAAATCCCCTCAAGACTGCCATATTCATTTAATAACTTAACTGCCGTTTTTTCCCCAATCCCTCGCACTCCAGGAATATTATCTGATTTATCACCACATAAGGCTTTATAATCAACAACTTGAGTTGGTTTAACTCCTAATTTTTCTGCAACTGCTGCCTCATTAAATAGGGTGTACCCTTCTCCCGAAGAACTTTTAATGGCATTTCTTTCTAAATAAAGAACATTAATATTATGCTGATCATCTACTAACTGAAAGAGATCCCGATCACCACTGACAATAACCACCCGATAACCCGACTCACTGGCTTTTTTAGCTAGGGTGCCTAAAACATCATCCGCTTCATATCCAGGTGCAGTCACTATGGTTAAATTTAACGCTTCTAATAAGTCTTGTAAATTTTCTACGTCAGGGATAAAATCCTCTGGCGTTTCCTGTCGATCCGCCTTATAATTAACATCAGCTTCATGACGAAATGTAGGCTCTTTGAGATCAAAAGCAATCGCCAGATATTGGGGTTTTTGTGACTCAATCACTTGGATTAAGGAATTGAGAAACCCAAAGCAAACACTGGTAGGAATGCCTGTCGAAGTCCGCAAAGGCCCCGTTCTCGCCTTAGCAAAAGCATAATAGGCACGAAAAGCCAAAGAATGACCATCAATGAGCAGAAAAAGCGGTAAGGTGGGTTGAGGTTGCATTATCAAAATGGGTGACAATTTCTTAAGGGATCAGATTCGATGCTGACAAATATATCCGTATCTATGTACTATAACACAAGTGTGGTGTTGGTAAAATTTTTTCTTAATCTTTCATCTTTGTGCAATTTTTCAGAAAAATTGTCTGTGAGATGTTAATTATTTTGAAGAGATGGGTAATCTAAGAATTAGCTAGATATTATCTTGTTTGAAGCCATTGTCTTTATGACATTCAATTATCCTTCCTTAAGTAAAATAAGTTTTATTTAGCTTGGGGAGGATGAAGGGACTTAAACTTTTGTTGTGATTGTCCCCCATGATTTTTCAAAAGAAAGAGTGAGACTTAATCTAAGTTCATTGTGAGGATTCAATTCCTTGAGGGTCTTAAATATCTTAGCAAACTTTTACCACTTTTAGACATTCTCATTCTCAACTGGCAGCACCCATGAAAACGATTAACCGAAAAGTTTGTTTATTAGGGCATTTTAATTCAGGAAAAACCAGTCTAGTCATTCAATTTCTTGACAAGAGATTCAAAAATCATTATACGGCTGATGTAGGGGTAAAAATTTTTGAAACTTTCCAGCAATGCAATGAAGATACAAACCTCAATTTATGTATTTGGGACATTGCTGGTTCAGTAGATGACTATTTTCCTAACCCAGTTTATTTAGAAGGAACCCAGGGAGTCATTATTGTGACAGATATTAGTCAACCCGATGGTTTAGATCACGTCAAAAATTATTTACATTGGCTTGATACTGTGACTGATATTACCCTAAAAATTACCATTGCTTTGAACAAATGTGACCTAATTGACACCGCTAACTTATCCCTTGATTATTTCCAGAGTAATTCCTCGGTTATTAAAACTTATGAAACTTCAGCCAAGACAGGAAAGAATGTTAATATAATTTTTCAAACTCTATTTGACCAACTATAATAAATCATTAGCGTTGTAGTCAATACCATGATAAAAAAGTTAATTCATCCTCAATATAGAGAGTACCTTAAAATTGGACAAAACTGGTTAATCAAGGACGTTTCAAAAGGAGTTGATAAGTTTTCTAACTCTCCTAATCCCCTGAAATGTGGTCAAGATATTCGGGATGTTTTTCCAGAAATCAGGGGACTAGAAAGCATCTTATTCGATATTTTTGATGGTAAAAGAATTAGTTATGAACTCAATAATCTTTGTCGTCATTCTGGTCAAGAATCTCTCCCTTACTTTAATCTTTATTTTTTGCTCGATCAAAATAGTGACCATCAGTTATTAGTTTTGGTAGAAGATGCCAGAGAATCCATCAAAAACTTGCAAAAAATGACACAACTAACGAAAGAGACCTTACTTTCTGTACAAGAAAAAGACAAGTTTCTTGGCATGATTACTCAACAGATTTGGCGTTCTTTGAAACTCGAAGATATTTTGCAACTCAATCTTACACAAATTCGGCAAAAATTAGATTGTTCTCGCGTCCTCATTTATCAAGTTCATAATTTTCAAAAAAATTGGTATGGAAGAATTATTGCTGAAGCTGTTGCCCCAGGATGCAAAGAATTGTTAGATCAGGAAATTTACAATCCGACTCTTTATCAAAATTGGGGAAAACTATACCGTGATCGAGAAGTGTTTCAAATTGAAGATATCAGCCGTCACGGGTTAGAATCTGCTGTGATTAAAACCTTTCAAGATAATCAAATCTACTCTCAATTAGTGATCCCAATTTGGATTAGTGATGCTGAAGCAGAAACCTCCTTTGAAATGAACCTGTGGGGACTCCTAATTATTCATCATCATACCCCACGTTATTGGTATAAAAAAGAGATTCAACTGGTCAAAAACTTATCAGAATACCTGACTATCTCTATCCAACTTGAAAGACTGGCTATCATTGATTATCTCACTCATTTACCTAATCGTCGGGCTTTTAATAGTCAATTACAACAAGAATGGGAACGACTTGCTCGTGAGAAACAACCCCTAGCTTTAATTTTGTGTGACGTTGATTATTTTTCTCGTTTTAATAAAGCCTATGGACACCTCAGTGGCGATCATTGTTTAAGAGAAATTGCCGCCATTTTAGCCAAAAATATTAAACGATCATCGGATACGGCTGCCCGTTATGGAGGTGAAGAATTTGCCATAATTTTACCCAATACAAAAATTGATGGGGCTTACCAACTTGCTGAAACAATTCGCCAAGAAATCAACGCCCTCAAAATCCCTCATCAAGAATCCCCTAAACAATTTATTAGCCTGAGTTTAGGGGTAGCCAGTTACATTCCTGAACCCAGCTTAACGATGGAAAACTTAATTCAAGCGGCGGATAATGCCTTGTTAGCGGCAAAAAAAGCGGGACGAGACTGCACTATTCAACAATAATTTAACCTTTCCCTAACCATTTTTCTAAGATTTTATTCACAATTTTACCCTCATCGTTCATAATCCTTAAAAGAGTATTGGCTGAGAACTACCGAAAACATGAATTTAGTGGATCGCATTCGTTTAGGGTTAGCTGTCGGTGTTACGAAAACAGTAACAGCAGTCGTTCGTTTCCTGGGCTTAGGGGCAGCGAGTGTCTTACCGGGGGAAATTTCCCGTCGTTTTCATCCGAGACTCTTATCTCTGCTGTGTGAGCAAGTGAAACAGGGGGTTATTCTCGTCGTGGGAACCAATGGCAAGACGACCACCTCCTTATTATTACGAACGATTTTAGAAAATCAGGGCTATAAAGTAGCCCATAATGATACAGGAGCTAACTTAATTAATGGCTTAGTGACTGCTCTATTAAATAATACGAATTTGATAGGAACACTTCAGGCAGATTATGCCATTTTAGAGGTGGATGAAAATATTGTCCCTCTGATTTTAAATGATTGCCAGCCTCGGATTATTTTGGCGTTAAATTTATTTCGAGATCAATTAGATCGTTATGGGGAAGTGGACACCATTAGTCAACGCTGGCAAACAGCGATCGCTCCCCTGGCTTCTGATACTGTTATTATTCTTAATGCCGATGATCCAACTCTTTCTTATCTAGGACAACAATTAAGCCAAAAAGTCCGTTATTTTGGTCTGAGTGAACCTGATTTATATTTAGAAGAAATTCCCCATGCCGTAGACTCTATCTACTGTCCAAGCTGTGGCCATCCCTTAAATTATCAAGGGGTTTATTTATCCCATTTAGGGGACTTTACTTGTCCTAGTTGTGGCTTTAGTAAGAGTCAAATCGCCTTTCATAGCAAGGATTGGCCGCAAATTTTAATTGGAGTTTATAATAAGTATAATACCTTAGCTGCGGGCTTAGTCGCTCAGGAATTAGGCATTAACACCCCTGATATTTTTGCAACCGTTAATAACTTTAAAGCTGCCTTTGGACGGGCAGAAGAATTAACGATTGAAGGAAAGCAGGTACGGATTTTACTCTCAAAAAATCCCGTCGGTATGAATGAAACAATTAGGGCCGTTAATGAGATTAAAAAAACAGGCAAATCCTCGACAACTTTGTTAGTATTAAATGATAGAACCCCTGACGGGACTGATGTTTCTTGGATCTGGGATGTGGATACAGAAACTTTGGTAAGTTTAGGAGGAAATTTGGTGGTTAGCGGCGATCGCCTTTATGATTTGGCGTTGCGACTACAATACAGCCAAGAGACTCAACCCCAAGCAGCAGATCCGGTTAAACTGATTGTGAAAGAAAATTTACAAGAAGCGGTACAAACCGCCTTAAGTTTAAGTGCCGCAGATGAAACCTTACACATTATTCCTACCTATTCCGCGATGTTAGAAGTCAGAGGAATTTTAACGGGTCGAAAAATCCTATAATCTAATGATAATTTTTTCTTTAACTCTTGGGGAAAAAACCCCATAATCTGTGGAAAAAGTACCTCTGTTGTGGAGAAAACCCATCTTCAGTCAGAGGGGAATAAAAGGTTGTGTAACCTTAACAGCAGACAAAAGTCGTTAGCTATGTTACCATCTGGGATAGATTCATCAAAATTCCTCGATCACCTATGGGCAAGGTTCTGGTGTTGAATGCCTCCTATGAACCGCTCAATATCACCAGTTGGCGAAGGGCGGTTGTCTTATTAATCAAAGGCAAAGCTGAACAGCTTGAACATAATGGACAGTTTATCTATACTGATTTTCCTCTACCTTCAGTCATTCGACTGCGTCAATATGTTCGTGTCCCTTACAAAGAAATTCCTTTAACTCGACGCAATATTCTGGAACGAGACCGCCACACTTGTCAATATTGTCACTATCGAGGAGAACAATTAACCCTAGACCATGTGATTCCTCGCTCACGAGGTGGGGGGGATACTTGGGAAAACCTAGTCACAGCTTGTGTGCGTTGTAATGTCAAAAAAGGCAACCGCACTCCCAAGGAAGCGCAAATGAACCTGCACCATATGCCCCGTCGTCCTTATAGTAGCCTACATTTTGAACTGGTCAAGCATACTAGAGGAAATCTGAATCACGAATGGCGTAAATACGTCATTGGCATTTAAAGTTAAGGAATTTAGATAGGTTCTCCCTGAACTTCTGCTATTTGAAAACCCATCTCACATTCATAGAGGGAAACTTGCTCACGTTCCCTTTGATCCAAGGAGTGGCCACAGCCTAGGTGTCCTTGATACCAGCGCGGTTGTCCTTGATGGTTGGACAGCAAACAACCTGGACAAACTTGCTGTACTGACAAAATATTCTCATGGGTTAAGACAACTAACATATTCAACCTCTCACTGATCCCCAATGGCATCAGATCTATTGTAAAGGGTATGATCCAGTATTGTCGTCTAATTTTTTAAATTGCTACATAGCTTAATCTACTTTAATCGACAAGACTCAGAAAACTTTTTTCAAGTTAATCTCAATTTTTTTGGCCATAACAGACAATCTTATGATATGATGATTAATCGTGGGTTAAAAAGCTCATTGAGCCAATTACCAGACGGGGGCGTGGCGGAATGGTAGACGCTGCGGACTTAAATAAATTGAGCCTTGATAGAGAAATCTAGCAAGTGTAAGCTCTCAAACTCAGGGAAACCTAAGTCTAGTCAATAGATAGGGCAATCCTGAGCCAAGCCTAAACCGTAAGATTTAGGAAGGTGCAGAGACTCGACGGGAGCTACCCTAACAGATAAAGCTGAGGGTAAAGAGAGAGTCCAATTCTCAAAGCTGAGATCAAGCAGTAGCGAAAGCTGCAAGAGAATGAAAATCCGTTGACCTTAAAAGTCGTGAGAGTTCAAGTCTCTCCGCCCCCATACTCTAAATAAAACCTATCGCTCATTTGCTTTGGAGCTTTTTGCAATGGTCTGAAAGCTTTCCAATACCCCTCAGAGATTTTGCCTGATTTCTAGAGCAAGGACATGGGGACAACGAAGGTTATCGACTTTTTTAGTCATAAAAAAGAACCCCTACTAAACAGTAGGAGTTCTTAAAATTTTTGTGCTAAATCTTAGTCAAGATCAGGCATAGCGAGTACGGGTTCAGTCTCACGATCAATCCCTTTCTCAAATCCAGCAGCGGCCGCCCGCGCACGTCCAGCGTGCCATAAGTGACCAATGAGGAAGAAGAAACCGAGGGTAAAGTGAGAAGTTGCTAACCAGGCACGGGGAGAAACGTAGTTAAAAGAGTTAACGTCAGTGATAACGCCACCCACAGAGTTTAAAGAACCCAAAGGAGCATGGGTCATATATTCAGCCGCGCGGCGAATTTGCCAGGGCTGAACGTCGTTTCTTAACTTGTCTAAATCTAAACCGTTAGGGCCACGTAAAGGCTCTAACCAAGGGCCACGGAAGTCCCAGAAGCGCATGGTTTCACCACCGAAGATAATTTCACCAGTGGGAGAGCGCATTAAGTATTTACCTAAACCAGTGGGGCCTTGAGCAGAGCCAATATTTGCCCCCATGCGTTGGTCACGCACCAAGAAGGTAAATGCTTGAGACTGAGAAGCTTCCATACCAGTGGGGCCGTAGAACTCACTGGGGTAAGCCGTGTTATTAAACCAAACAAATACAGCCGCAATAAAGCCCATCATGGACAACGCGCCTAAACTGTAGGAAAGATAAGCTTCTCCAGACCAGATGAAAGCACGACGGGCCCAAGCAAAAGGCTTGGTTAAGATGTGCCAGATACCGCCAAAAATGCAGATTAGACCGATCCAAATATGGCCACCAATGATGTCTTCCATGTTGTTGACACTAATGATCCAACCTTCTCCACCGAAGGGAGCTTTGACCAGATAGCCAAAGATCACAGCCGGGTTAAGGGTAGGATTAGTGATCACACGCACATCTCCGCCACCAGGGGCCCAGGTGTCATAAACACCGCCAAAGAACATGGCTTTAAACACCAAGAGCAGCGCACCACATCCTAAAAGAATGAGGTGATAACCGATGATGTTGGTCATTTGGTTTTTGTCTTTCCAGTCATAACCAAAGAAGCTGGAATATTCTTCTAACACTTCAGGGCCACGAAGAGCGTGGTAGATACCACCAAAACCGAGAACCGCAGAAGAAATGAGGTGTAAAACTCCAACCACAAAGAAGGGGAAGGTATCAATGACTTCACCCGCAGGGCCCACACCCCAACCCAGGGTAGCAATGTGGGGTAGGAGAATTAAGCCCTGTTCATACATGGGCTTTTCGGGGATCAAGTGGGCTGTTTCAAATAGGGTCATAGCCCCAGCCCAAAAAACGATTAAACCAGCATGGGCAACGTGGGCCCCTAGAAGTTTACCGGAAAGGTTGATCAGACGCGCATTGCCTGACCACCAAGCAAATCCAGTAGATTCTAGGTCACGGCCGCTGGTAGAAGGCAGATTAGAGAGCGTTACCACGGGGGAGTACCTCCTCAGGGAATACAAAGTTCTGGTGGGGTTGGTCTTGGGGAGCCATCCAAGCTCTTAGACCTTCGTTTAATAAGATATTCTTGGTGTAGAATGTCTCAAATTCGGGATCTTCTGCTGCCCGTAATTCTTGGGAAACAAAG